>CADBOX010000055.1 GCA_902796415.1 uncultured Lachnospiraceae bacterium | reverse complement strand
TTCTGATGCCTGAGATGGAGAAAGAAGATCTGTTTCCGACCGTGATCCTTGATGGGGCATTACCCAGAAAAACATTTTCCATGGGTCATGCTCAGGATAAACGCTACTATATGGAATGCAGAAAAATAACCAAATAGGAAAAAGAGCCGGTTTCTTCGGAAACCGGCTCTTGAACGTTCAGATATTATTTTTTCTTATTCTTTAAAGTGAGGTGTTTTGGAAGACCTCTGGTAAAGTATGGTGTCAGAGCACCCAGGATCAGTGGGCTGGCGTATTTGAGATATCTTTCATTTACGTATGTGCCGTCTTTTGTGATCCATTCTCTCGGAATCTTCTTCTCTACATTTGCAATCTCGTGAATATCAAATGTTTCGTAAGAAACAGTGTATACTTCACGATCTGGAACTCTCATGACTACCATCACACCGGTGTCACCTCTCTGAGCTGCCTTGAATGCAGAGTAACCACAATTGTAAGCTTCGTCGATATCAGTACGGGAAGCCATGTGAGTGGAACATCTCTGAAGGGTGGAGAATTCGATGGCACGGGTCTTGCAGCCTGTGACATCAGCAATTCTCTGTGTGAGAACAGTAGCGCAGCCGGAGAGCTGTTTATGACCGAATGCGTCCACATAATCAGCACCGCCGCCAAGCTCACATACGAAACGGCCGTCTGCCAGAGCGATACCTTCGGATACTGCGATAACCACAGAACTCTTGGTTTCTGCCAGAACCTTAACTCTTGCCAGGAAATCGTCCATATCAAACGGAATCTCCGGAAGGTAGATCAGGTCCGGACCGGAACAGTCATCACCCTTGGAAAGGGCAGCAGCAGCGGTAAGCCAGCCGGCATGACGTCCCATGATCTCAACGACACAGATGGTCGGTTTGGAAGCTCCGAAGCTCTCGTTATCGCGGATGACTTCCTTCATCATGGTAGCGATGAATTTAGCTGCGGAACCATATCCGGGTGTGTGGTCAGTGATGGGAAGGTCATTATCGATGGTCTTCGGAACACCTACGAAACGCTGTGTCTTATCATGGGCCAAAGCATAGTCAGATAATGCCTTGATGGTATCCATGGAATCATTTCCGCCGATGTAGAAGAAATATTCGATATTGTATTTCTCCATGATCTCGAACATCTTCTCATAGACATCCTCATGTCCGTTGATCTCCGGAAGTTTATAACGGCAGGAGCCCAGGAATGCGGATGGTGTTCTCTTTAATAAAGCAAGATCCGAATCTTCCACAATGTAGTCACCGATATCGATGAGATCCTCTTTCAGGAAACCCTCGATACCATGATGCATACCGTAGATTTTTTCAGCGCCATTGACACGGGCAGCTTTAATGATACCGGCAAGACTGGAATTAATAACAGCAGTTGGACCGCCAGACTGTCCGATAATAACATTACCTTTCATGTTTTAACAACCTCCTAATTTGTATCAGATATTGTATTTTCTTCGATTATCCCTTAAGATAAACATCACTATTATATCAGTTAAGAGGATATTAATCAAATATTTCTTTCATATTCCATCTTTTCCTTTTAAGATGGGCGACTTTATGTTATATTGGTTAAGACTTACAATGGATAAAATACACGGTCTTTCCCGGAAGATGCCGTAGTATCAGGAGGTAATATGAAAAATCAAAGAAGAAATATATTGTTCGTTCTCTGCTTTCTGATGAGCCTGATGATCCCCATCCAGGGAGCAGCCAAGGTAAAAGCTCCCAAGAAACCCTGCCATGCCTATGTGGTGATGGATGCAGGTTCCGGCCAGGTTTTGTTCGGGCAGGATTATGATAAGAAGATCTATCCTGCAAGTACCGCGAAACTGATGACTGCCATCGTCTGCCTGGAAAACGGGGACTATAACAGCAAGATCAAGACCCAGTATGATGTGGTTTACGGCACTACGCCGGGCACCTACAGCATCGGAATCGGTGCCGGAGTGACCTACACTTTCAAGGATCTTATGTTCATGAGCCTGATTTCCTCCTCTGCAGATGCAACGGACTCCCTGGCAGTAGGCGTGTTTGGTTCCAAGGATGCCTGCGTGAAAGCCATGAATGAAAAATGTCTGGAATTGGGGCTGACCGGGACTTGTTTTGACAATCCTGTGGGATCAGATATAGGAGCGGGTTACAATAATACTTACGCCACTGCGAGAGAAATGGCCCTCATCACCCGCTATGCCATGTCCAAACCTCAGATACGGGAAGCGGTGAGAAAGAGCTCCTATTCCCCGGCAGCAAAAGATATTACCTGTACTACCACCAATTGGTTTATCCGTGGCCTTCAGTGGTATGACGAAGATAAATATAAAGTCATCGGAACCAAGTCCGGCACCACCAATGCCGCAGGAAATGTATTTATTGCCACGGCAATGGATAAGAAAGGCCATGAGGTGATCTGTGCCTATTTCGGCAACGTGAGTAAAGAAAGTACATTTTCTAACATCCGGAAACTGTTTGACTATACCTTCACCAAATATAAGAGCGGAAAACTTACTCTGACACCATCCAACTATGATGTGAGATGTTCCAAATCCATGGGGAAGTTATATGACAAATATGCTTCCTTAAATGTATATCCCGGTGAGAAAGACGGGAAATTTTATACAAACAAGGCAATCACAAGAAAAGAACTGGGTAAAATGGTGGGTGGCATCGACGAACTGAAAGACAGTTATTCCCTGAAGAATTTCGTCAGTGACAATCCCAGAGGGACCATCACGGCTGCCTGTCTGGCGACCATGATCCAGGAACTCTACCCCAGCCATCTGTCTTCGGAGAAAACAGATGAGATCCTGGCGGATTGTACCAATACCGAAAACCTTACCCCGGAGGAGAAAGAGGCATATGCTGTCGCTCTTCAGGAAGGGCTTTATCCCAATGATTCCTACAAGAATGCATCTCAGATTCTCACCCGTAAGGATGCCTTGTTCTTTGCTGATTCCTTCCGGAATTACCAGATGAGATATGACATGACGCATTTCGTTAAAATACCTCTTTCACAGTTGCCCGAACTGGAGGTGGAAAAATCTCAGGAAGCCATCCAGGAGGATCAGGCAGAGGAAGATACAGGAAGCCTTGTTGAGGAGATGGTGACCATCAAATCTGTCTGTCCTGCCACGACCATCTGTAATGAGGAATGGATGAATACCCTGGAACAGTACCATCAACAGAAGGAACAGGAAAGAGTGGAAAACGCCGCCCGCAAAGCGGAAGAGCAGGCTGCCGAAGAAAGAACCACGGAAGGTGGACAGAACTAGGCAGTTCACATACCAAGACTCTCCTAATTGAATACGGACAAAAAAACAGCTTCCTACGCTGTGGAGGACCCTGGATCAGGGTCCTTCATACATAGGAAGCTTTTTATTTTTTGTTTGTGCTTTTTAAGAAAGAATTGATAATCAGATAATCTGTCTAACAGATCATGTACCATGGCTCCTGACGCTCATCCACATAATCCCGGAGAATCTCCTGCAGAGCGGTGAAGGGACCTTCCGTGAAAGACTTTGCCTGTGCAGGGCAGATTCGCAGACAGGATCCACAACGGATACAGCTGGTGTGATCGATCGAGAATGGGTTATCGTGAGAGATAACCTGCATCGGACACACATCTGCACAAAGCATACAATAGATACAGTATTCACTGGTTTCAACCTGGAAGGGGAAGACTCCCATCGGCGGCTTCTCATAAGGGAAGGAACCCGGGATCTCCAGCTTTCTCAAAGAGTAAGACACTGCAATCCGAAGCCTGTCCCTGAGCCTTCTGCCGAAGGTCTGTATGATATCCAGATCCTTCTCATCGGGTCTGCCCTGGGCCAGTTCCGGCAGGAAAGTATGCTGGCATGGGAATATCCCGGCAGCAACAGGGATGAATTCCTGACGTGTCATAATTTTATATAATTCCATCATGGTATCATCCAGAGCTTTATTGCCATAAGTAGCAACCAGGACTACCGGTGTATTCAATCCCTTAAAACGGGACAGAGCATCCGCCTCCGGAGCCGGAATCCTGCCAGCATAAGCCGGGGCGCCGACGATCACCAGATCAGTCTCGGTAAAACAGTAGCAATTCTGCCTGTTTTCATATCTGGTAAGATCAATCTCCTCCGTCGGATAATCCTTAAAAGCCTTGGCAATCTCATTCACCACTTTCTTCGTGGTTTCCGAAGGGCTGAAATAAACCTGATATACTTTTAAAATCTTCATATCGTACACTTCCTTTATATGGTTAGACTAACTGCATTATTCATTCTTTTTTCATTATAGAAGGTTTCCCTGGAGTTTACAATGTGGACTTAATGCACTTTTCAAATTTTTTTTTATATTTTTTAGCCCTTCTTTCTGAAAGTTCGTACTAAATAATGTAAGCGGAAAACAAAACAAAAACTTAAATATATAGAATAGAAAAACTTATGGGAGGAAGAAAAATGAGAAAGAAAGCATTAGGATTTTTAGCAGTAGCAGTTATGGCAGTTGGTTTAACAGCATGTGGAGGAAACACACACAAGGCAGAGACCGCAACACAGTCTGTAGCTACCACACAGGTTGAGGCAGCAAAAGAAGTTACAAAATCCGTTACAAATAAAGAGACAGCAACCACTCAGGAACAGAAAACAGATACTAAGAAAGCTGAGAAGAAAGCTACAGAAGAAAAAGCCGACAAGAAAGCAGCCGATAAGAAGGCAGCTGAAGAGAAGGCAGCAAAAGAGAAGGCAGCAAAAGAGAAGGCAGCAAAAGAGAAAGCAGCAAAAGAAAAGGCAGCAAAAGAAAAAGTAGCAAAGGAAAAAGCAGCAAAAGAGAAAGCAGCAAAGGAAAAAGCAGCAAAAGAGAAGGCTGAAAAAGAACAGGCAGCAAAGGAAAAAGCAGCAAGGGAAAAAGCAGAGAAAGAAGAAGCAGCAAGAGAGCAGGCAGCGAAAGAACAGGCAGCAAGAGAGCAGGCAGAAGCTGAGAAGAAAGCAGCGGAAGAGGCAAGAATCGCCAAGGAGAAGGAAGCAGCGGAAAAGGCAGCAGAGGAAGCAAGAATCGCAGAAGAGAAAGCAGCAGAGGAAGCAGCAAAGAAAGAGGCAGAAGAGAAGAAAGCAGCAGAGGAAGCAGCAAAGAAAGCAGCTGAGAAAAAAGCAGAAGATGCTGAGAAAGCTGTCAACAAAGCGATCGAGAAAGAAGACTGGAATGGTCTTGCCAAGCTCATCAACTTCAAGACTTTCAAGATGAACGGTAAAGAATTCAAGAATGCAGAGGAATTCTTAGCAAATGAATGGACAGCAAATGACTTCACAAAGGAAGTTGTTAAGGACATCGTAAAAGGAATCGTAGAAGCAGATCAGTAATTGATCTTACTCCCATATAGTTTAGATACCCCACACACCGGGCGGAATGACAGTGTTAGTCAGCCGCCCGGTTTTTCTTTCTATTTTCATGAACGGCTTACATATGGTATAATTTCTCCAGAAATCTATGGGAAATATTTCCGAATAGTGGTATCATAGAGTTGTTACACGATGTTATGAAATAAATGATCCGGCGGTTTATCTCCGCCTGAACCCTTATCATAGACAAATGGAGGACAAGATGAGCCAGGTAAAAAGACTATATGTAGAGAAGAAACCGGCATATGCCGTAAAAGCCAAGGAACTGTTTGATGAGCTGCGTTCCTACCTTGCCCTGGATGGTCTTGAAGATGTGCGTGTTCTGATACGTTATGATCTGGAGAATGTATCAGATGAGATTGCTGCCATGGCAGCAGGTACTGTCTTCTCAGAACCGCCGGTTGATTATCTTTATGAAGAGACTTTCCCGATAAAAGAAGGGGACAGAGTCTTCTCGGTGGAATATCTACCGGGACAATTCGACCAGAGGGCTGATTCTGCTGTTCAGTGTATACAGTTGTTAAATGCCCAGGAAGAACCGGTGATCCGTTCAGCGACTACTTATGTACTATCCGGAGAAGTTTCCGGGGAAGAATTTGAAAGAGTAAAGGCTTATTGTATCAACCCGGTGGATTCCAGGGAGGCAGAGGAAGAGAAGCCTGAGACTCTGGTTATGACCTACGATGAACCTGAGGATGTTGCTATCTTTGAAGGCTTTAAAGATATGGCGGAGGGAGCCCTTAAAAAACTCTATGATTCCCTCGGTTTGGCCATGACTTTTAAAGATTTTCTTCACATCCAGAGATACTATCATAATGAAGAGCAGCGTGATCCCAGCATGACGGAGATCAGAGTTCTGGATACTTACTGGTCCGACCATTGCCGTCATACTACTTTCTCCACAGAATTGACGGACATTCAATTTGGCGAAGGTGTTTATAAACCCATGTTTGAAAAGACATTTGAGGATTATCTGTCCGACCGGGCGGATGTATACGGGGATCGGAAGGATAAATTTATCTGTCTTATGGATATCGCCCTGATCGGTATGAAGAAACTGAAGAAGGAAGGTATCCTTGACAATATGGTGGAAAGTGATGAGATCAATGCCTGTGATATCATTGTTCCGGTGGAGATTGACGGTGTCAAGGAAGACTGGCTGATCAGTTTTAAAAACGAGACCCACAATCATCCCACAGAGATTGAGCCGTTCGGTGGGGCTGCCACCTGTCTTGGTGGAGCTATCCGGGATCCTTTGTCCGGCCGTGCCTTCGTATATCAGGCCATGCGTGTGACAGGATGTGCAGATCCGACGCTTCCTTTGGCCGAGACCTTGAAGGGCAAGCTGCCTCAGAGAAAACTTACCACCGGCGCGGCTCATGGTTACAGTTCTTACGGGAACCAGATCGGCCTGGCAACCGGGCTTGTGGATGAGATTTATCACCCCGGTTATGTGGCAAAACGTATGGAGATCGGTGCTGTGATCGGTGCCGCTCCCATGAAAAATATCGTTCGAAAGAATTCTGATCCGGGTGACGTGGTGGTCCTTCTGGGCGGTCGTACCGGCCGTGACGGCTGTGGCGGAGCCACCGGTTCCTCCAAAGCCCACAATACGGAATCCATCGATACCTGCGGTGCCGAGGTTCAGAAAGGAAATCCTCCTACAGAGCGTAAGATTCAGAGACTCTTCCGCCGTGGGGAGGTAAGTACCATCATCAAGAAATGTAATGACTTCGGTGCAGGCGGAGTGTCTGTGGCCATCGGAGAACTGGCGGATGGCCTGCAGATTAATCTGGATCTGGTACCAAAGAAATACGCCGGTCTGGATGGAACCGAACTGGCCATCTCCGAGTCCCAGGAGCGTATGGCTGTGGTATTGTCTCCGGAAAATGTGGATCGTTTCCTTTCATTTGCTGCCGAAGAAAACCTTGAGGCAGTACCTGTCGCTAAAGTGACCGAGGAGAAGCGGCTCATTATGACCTGGAGAGGAAAAGAGATCGTGAATCTTTCCAGAGCCTTCCTGGATACAAACGGTGCTCACCAGGAGACCAGGGTTGTCGTGACGATGCCTGATGAGAAGAACAGTTATCTGGCAGATCCGACAGAGAAAAAAGACAGCAGCTGGAAAGATTGTTGGATGAAGGTTGTATCTGATCTCAATGTCTGCTCGAAGAAAGGGCTGGTGGAGATGTTTGACAGCTCCATAGGTGCAGCAACAGTAACCATGCCATTCGGAGGAAAGACGCAGCTTACCCCGACCCAGGCCATGACGGCACAACTGCCGGGTGAAGCCGGAAAGAGTGATTTCGCAACCATGATGTCCTATGGATTTAACCCATATCTGTCCAGCTGGAGTCCTTATCATGGCGCTGTGTATGCGGTGTTGGATTCTGTGGCTAAGATCGTGGCTTCCGGTGGAGATTATAAGAAGATCCGTCTTACCTTCCAGGAGTATTTCCAGAAACTGGGGGATGATCCAACCCGTTGGGGACAGCCGGTTGCTGCCCTGCTTGGTGCATATAATGCACAGAAAGGCTTCAAACTTCCTTCCATCGGCGGGAAGGATTCCATGTCCGGCACATTTGAGGATATCGATGTTCCTCCGACTCTGGTTTCCTTTGCAGTGGATTATCAGAAGGCTTCCGGGATCCTGACCCCGGAACTGAAGAAGGTTGGAAACAAACTGATCCGTGTGGATATCCCATTTGATGAATATAACATCCCGGTCTATGAAACTGTTCGGGATGCCTATGACAAGATTTATGACCTGGCGTCAAAGGGGAAAGTATACTCAGCCTATGCCATCGGTTTTGGCGGATTGGCAGAGGCCATCTCCAAGATGTGCTTCGGAAACCTTCTGGGTGTGAAACTGGAAGAAGGACTCTCTGCTGATGATATCACGAAGAAGACTTACGGAGCTCTGCTGCTGGAGGTTGCCCCGGAAGACCTGCCGGATGTCGCATATACCATGATAGGAGAGGTGATTGATGAACCTCAGATCATACATGGCAATGACATGCTTCCTCTGGAGGAAGTTCTGGAAGCCTGGGAAGAGCCTTTGGAGAAGGTGTTCCCAACCAGGACCAAAGCAGGCAAAAATAAGGAAGACAGACCTCTTTATACCGAAGGTCAATTCTATGTGTGCAAGCATAAAGTGGCAACACCGAAAGTGTTTATTCCTGTATTCCCGGGAACGAACTGTGAGTATGATTCAGCCAGAGCATTTTTGAATGCAGGAGCCCAGGTGGAAACCCTGGTATTCAAAAACCAATCTGCGCAGGACATCCTGGAATCCGTGGATGCTTTCGAAAAAGCCATCACTCAGTCCCAGATCATCATGTTCCCGGGTGGATTCTCCGCAGGAGATGAGCCGGAAGGTTCTGCCAAGTTCTTCGCTTCCGTATTCCGAAACGAAAAGATCAAGGAAGCTGTTATGAAACTTTTGAACGAAAGAGACGGACTTGCCCTTGGAATCTGCAACGGTTTCCAGGCTCTGATCAAGCTTGGTCTCGTGCCATATGGTGAGATTGTCCCTCAGAAAGATAATTCTCCGACCCTCACAACCAATGAGATCGGCCGGCATATTTCCACCATGGTTTATACCAAGATCATCACCAACAAATCCCCATGGTTACAGGGTGTGAAACCGGGAGATATATTTGCGGTACCCGCATCCCATGGAGAAGGACGCTTTGTGGCGGATGAGGAATGGATCAGGAAACTCTTTGAGAATGGGCAGGTTGCCACACAGTACGTCAACTTAGACGGGGAGGCGACTATGGACATCCGTTTTAATCCAAACGGATCTTACGCAGCCATCGAGGGTATCACCAGCCCCGACGGCCGTATCCTGGGTAAGATGGCTCATTCTGAGCGCCGTGGAGAATATGTAGGAAAGAATATCTATGCCGAGAAGGACCAGAAGATCTTCGAAAGTGGCGTGAAGTATTTCAGAGATTAAGGAACAGGATTCTGATAGAGTAACGGTATAATCATACAAGGAGCCAAAACCTCCTGAAGCAGATCAGCAAGAAAAAAAGCACTGCTTTGGGAGGTTTTTCCTGTAATATGCTGTTATATAATGGAAATAACAGATGCTATGTCAATGTACGAAAAAACATTATAAAAAAGACTGGCAATAATATTCAGTCTGTGTTAGAATAACAAAGATTGAGCACTGTTGAACCGCCGAGGCGGTTCTGATGATAGGGAGGCTTTGACCGAGACTTCTGAAAAGGGTATTATACCGGAGATGAGAGATAATATCTTTTTCAGTTGTTTCGGAGGCTTCCCACCCAAATTTTACAGGAGGTTTCCAATGAGTAAACAATTTTCTATGGAACTGGCAGGGAGAACCCTGACAGTCGAGATTGGCAAAGTGGCAGCACAGGCTAACGGTGCCGCCTTCATGCACTATGGCGATACAGTGGTTTTATCCACTGCTACCGCATCAGACAAGCCGAGAGAAGGCATTGATTTCTTCCCTTTAAGCTGTGAATTTGAAGAGAAGATGTATGCCGTAGGCAAGATTCCCGGTGGTTTCAATAAGAGAGAGGGTAAACCCAGCGAGCATGCCGTGCTGACCTCCCGTGTGATCGACCGCCCTATGCGTCCTTTGTTCCCCAAAGATTATCGTAACGATGTTACATTGAACAACCTGGTTATGTCTGTTGATCCGGAGTGTTCTCCGGAAGTGACAGCTATGCTCGGTTCTTCCATCGCAACATCCATCTCTGATATCCCCTTTGACGGACCGATTGCTGCTACTATTATCGGTCTGATTGATGGTGAGTTTATCGTGAATCCTACGGCTGATCAGCAGCAGGTATCTGATCTTTATCTTACGGTTGCATCCACAGCTGAGAAGGTAATCATGATCGAGGCCGGTGCCAATGAGGTTCCGGAAGATACCATGGTGGAAGCCATCTTTAAAGCACATGAGATCAACAAGGAGATCATCAAGTTTATTGACAAGATCGTGGAAGAGTGCGGTAAAGAGAAACATGAGTATGAACATGTGGATACACCGGAAGACCTCTGGGACGATATGGTTGCATTCATTACACCGGAAGCCATGGAAGAGGCTGTTTTCACAGATGTGAAACAGGTCCGTGAAGAGAATATCCGCCAGATCAAGGATAAGCTGGCAGAGCGTTATGAGGAAGAGCATGAAGACTGGCTCCCACTTATTGATGACGCCGTATATAAATTCCAGAAGAAGACGGTCAGAAAGATGATTCTGAAGGATCACAGACGTCCGGATGGCCGTGGAATCACGGAGATCCGTCCTCTTCATGCAGAGATCGACCTTCTTCCGAGAGTACATGGATCCGGTATGTTCCAGCGTGGACAGACCCAGATCATGACCATCACAACTTTAGGGCCTCTGTCCGAGGCACAGAAAGTGGATGGCATTGACGTCAATGTGACATCCAAGAGATATATGCATCATTATAATTTCCCGAGCTATTCTGTCGGTGAGACAAAACCCAGCAGGGGCCCGGGACGTCGTGAGATCGGTCACGGAGCCCTGGCAGAGAAAGCCTTGGTACCGGTACTTCCCACAGAGGAAGAGTTCCCTTATGCAATCCGTACCGTATCAGAGACCATGGAATCCAATGGATCCACATCTCAGGCCAGCGTATGTGCATCCACTCTGTCTCTCATGGCAGCAGGTGTCCCGATCAAAAAACCGGTAGCAGGTATCTCCACAGGTCTTGTGACAGGTGACACAGATGATGATTACATCGTTCTTACCGATATCCAGGGTCTGGAAGACTTCTTTGGAGATATGGACTTTAAGGTGGCTGGTACCCATGATGGTATCACAGCCATTCAGATGGATATCAAGATTCATGGTCTTACTCCGGCCATCATCAAGGAAGCCATCGCCAGAACCAAAGAGGCCAGAGAGTACATTCTTACCAACGTGATGGAACCGGTAATCTCCGAACCGAGACCGGAAGTTGGAGAATACGCACCGAAGATCAAACAGATGACCATCGATCCTGAAAAGATCAGTGAAGTGATCGGTAAACAGGGTAAGGTCATCAACAGTATCATCGATGAGACCGGTGTTAAGATTGACATCAATGATGACGGACGTATCGATGTTCTTGGCGTAGACAAAGAAATGATTGATCGTGCTCTGGAGATCATTGCCCTGATCGTAGAGCCGGTTGAACCAGGTAAGATCTATGATGGAGAAGTAGTCCGCATCATGAATTTCGGCGCATTTGTTCAGATCGCTCCGAATAAAGACGGACTGGTCCACATCTCCAAACTGTCCAAAAACAGAGTGGAGAAAGTGGAAGACGTGGTAAATATTGGGGATAAGGTTAAGGTTAAAGTTCTTGAGATCGACAAGATGGGAAGAATCAACCTGGCTTTACGCGAGATTATTAAATAAGATATCATACGCTGCCACACCATTATGGTGTGGCAGTTCTTATATCTGGGGGTCAGACCCCCCGGGGGGTCTGACCCCCGGATAGGCGACAAGATCTCATTAAAAGTTAATATTTTCCATAATGGCTCCTGTTATTTTAAAAAAAAACAGGAGTTTTTATTAAATCTATTGAAGTAATTG
>CADBOX010000054.1 GCA_902796415.1 uncultured Lachnospiraceae bacterium | reverse complement strand
GCGGTGGCGGCAGCCACGGCTTCTAGATCTAACCCATAAAAAGGGGGAGAGGGGGGTCAGACCCCATTATGGGGTCTGACCCCCCTCTCGCCTTTGATTTATTATTCTACCTTATCATTTTCCTTCAGAATCTCGTAAACTGCCCGGACGGCTTCATAAACCATGTCATCACAGTGAGCTTTCTTATCGCCTCCCTGCTCAGCGTTTACCCTAAGCAGGTCCTTACAATCAAGCATCCCCTCATGATTTGTGCGAATCTTCCGGGTGAACTCATTTGCAGCCTGAGCAGAGTCAACTCCAGCCAGCCCCAAGGCCATCAGGCCTCCGGTAACTGCGCCACACACTGATCCCATCTTCATGCCGGCGCCAAAATGAACCGCGATACGCATGACATCTTCTTCACTCATCCCGAAAACTTCCGCGAATGGAAGCAGGACTGATTGGGCGCAATTATAATGAGGTGTTACGATAGCGCGAAGTTCCCGCGCACGATCAAGATATTTCTCCATAATTTACATTTCCTTCCTGAGTAAAATTTTTGAACATATAATATTACAAAAAACATCGGACGCTTTTTACAGATGCAAAACGCGTTCTTTGATCTCCTGGGTACGTCCCTGATTCCAATACTGGGTCCCTATGTACCCACAGGTTCTCCTCGCCACATTCATGGTTTTCTGGTCGCGGTTACCGCAGTTGGGGCATTCCCAAACCAGTTTATCATTCTTGTCTTTTACTATCTGTATCTCCCCGTCATAACCGCAGATCTGGCAATAGTCGCTCTTGGTATTAAGCTCCGCATACATGATATGCTCATAGATATGCTTCATGACCGCCAGCACTGCCTCGATATTGTTCTGCATATTGGGAACTTCCACATAGGAGATAGCTCCGCCCGGGGACAATGCCTGGAATTCCGCCTCAAAGGTCAGTTTCTCAAAAGCATCGATTTCCTCCGTCACATGGACATGATAGCTGTTGGTAATATAATTGCGGTCCGTCACCCCCGGAATGATACCGAAGCGTTCCTGGAGGCATTTTGCGAATTTGTAAGTGGTGGTCTCTATGGGGGTTCCATAAAGACTGAAGTCGATATCGCTTTCTTCTTTCCATTTCTTGCAGGCATCATTCAGATGTCTCATGAGCGCCAGAGCAAATACCTTTCCTTTTTTCTCGGTGTGGCTCTCCCCTGTCATATATCTGGTACATTCACAAAGCCCTGCATACCCCAGAGATATCGTGGAATAACCGCCGTAGAGCAGTTTGTCGATGGTTTCCCCCTTCGCCAGACGAGCCAACGCACCATTTTGCCACAGGATGGGTGCCACATCAGACCGGGTTCCAAGAAGTCTCTTATGGCGGAGCATCAGAGCCTCATGGCACAGATCCAGTCTGTCATCCAGAATCTCCCAGAAGTCCCCCATATCTCCTCCGGAGGAGCAGGCTACATCCACCAGGTTGAGGGTAACGACTCCCTGATAAAAGCGGCCATAATATTTATGTCTCCCCGGCACATAATTTCCGGCTTTGGCCACATTTCCGAAGCCCCCTTCAGACCGGTCGGGAGTCAGGAAGGACCGGCAGCCCATACAGGGATAACAGTCTCCTTTTAGCTCGAACATCAGCTTCTCGGAAATGTAATCCGGAACCATTCTTTTGGCGGTACATTTGGCAGCCAGTCTGGTCAGATAATAATATCTGCTGTCTTCGTGGACATTGTCCTCCTCCAGCACATAGATCAGCTTCGGGAAGGCAGGGGTAATGTAGACACCTTTTTCATTTTTCACACCCAGAATCCTCTGGTTGAGCATCTCCTCGATGATCAGAGCCAAATCGTCTCTAGGCTGTCCTTCTTCCACCTCATCCAGATACATATATACTGTGACGAAAGGAGCCTGACCGTTAGTGGTCATGAGAGTGATCACCTGGTACTGGATCATCTGGACACCCTTCTTCACTTCCTTGCGCACACGTATCTCGGCAATCTCGTTGATTTTATCCTCATCGAGCAGAATTCCTCCCGCCTCGAATTCCTCTTTCACATCTTTCCGCAGCTTCTCCCTGCTGATCTGTACAAATGGAACGAGATGGGAGAGGGAGATACTCTGTCCTCCATACTGACAACTGGCGATCTGTGCCACGATCTGTGTGGCGATGTTACAGGCTGTGGTAAAGCTCTTGGGCTGATCGATTCCCACATCGCTTAAAACAGTCCCGTTTGTCAGCATATCTTCCAGGTTTACCAGACAGCAGTTATGCATATGATGGGCAAAATAATCCGTGTCATGAAAGTGTATGATTCCTTTTTCATGGGCATCCCATATATTTTCCGGCAGGAGGAAGCGCCTGGTGATGTCCTTGCTGACTTCCCCGGCCACATAGTCTCTTTGCACACTGTTTAAAGTGGGATTCTTATTGGAATTTTCCTGAATGACCTCTTCATTGCTATAATCAAGCAGGCTTAGGATCTGCTTGTCTGTGGTATTGGCCTTTCGGACCAGGGCTCTCTTGTATCGGTAAGTAATATAATTTCTCGCCACATGGAAGGCTCTCTGATTCATGATCTGGTTTTCCACCAGATCCTGGATTTCCTCCACATTCAGGGCACGACCCATCTCGGCACATATGTTTTCCACATTTCTCACGATCTCATCTATCTGATTCTGGGACATTCTCTCATTCTCAACGACGGAGAGATTGGCCTTTTTCACGGCCTCCGCAATCTTCCGGGCATCGAATTCGACCTCCATCCCACTTCTTTTTATAATATTCATCCTAGCAGTCTCCTTTTGAATATTCTTATCCATTTTTATTCTAGCATGAGAAATTGTGTATCGCAATATACCCATATACTACATTTTGTGGTTTTTTATGAAAAAACTCCCATGGAAATACTTTCCATAGGAGTGGTTCTTCTTCATTATAAATATGTTAACCAGCTATTATTTAATTCTGCCTTTAACCTTCATAAAATCAACTACACTCTGATACAATGCCCTGCCATAGTTTGGCATGTTGGCATTCATGGAGATACACTCTGTACGGTTGGAGATAAAACCATACTCAATCAGGCAGGCCGGCATATTCGTGTATTTCAAAACATAAAGTTTAGGCCGGTTTACCAAACCCCGGTTCTCAAATCCTGTTGCCGCGCAGGCTCCCTGCTGCATAGCCGTTGCCAATTCAAGAGAGCTGATGTTCCCTTTCTGTGTGATGGTATTCCGGTCTTTGCTGTACAGGGTCTCCGTGCCGGTAGAAGTGGATTTATAAGAATTGATATGAACACTGATAAAGATATCTGCATTCACGTTATTTGCCAGAGTGTAACGATTCTCCAGGGTGAGAGTCTGGTCTCCCGTTCTGGTGTAATACACCTGGAACCTGGTATCCTTATCAAAATACTTCTTGGCTTCAGTAACAATCCTTAAGGTCATGGTTTTCTCCAGGTTACCATTTCCCGACGCTCCGGAATCGGTTCCCCCATGACCGGCGTCCAGCACAAGAATTACCTTAGAAGTACTGGATGGCGCGATAACCGGATTGCCGGCACTGACTTGTACCGCATTCTTGACCACTTTGTAATTCATCCCCAAGGCCAGAGAAACATCTTTGATCGGAACGATCCAGCGTTTCTTTCCACTGCTCTTATACTTGGCATAGATCGGGGCGGTATCCCAGATAACCTCCGCGCCATCTACCATAGCCTTCACACTGCCGTTGGTCATCACTACTTCATGGTTCCCACGGGTTAGTGTCAGAGTTTTATGTCCCACGTCTTTGTAGACAACACCCATACCGGCTGCTTTATAAATCGTGGACGCCGGACCTACATAGCACCCCTGTTTCATAAAGGTTGGCGTTTTTGTGATTGCCTTCTTCTTTCCGTTGAGATAGATGTGTGTCTTTTTCCTGGCATATGATGTCGTCTTTTTCTTATATACGATTTTGACCTTAGACGCAGCCTTCGCCTCCATCTGAGGTATCAGAGAGACTACCATCAAAAGAACAAGAAACAGACCCATCATCTTTTTGAATCGTTTCATACTTTCCTCCTCCTGTGATTCTTTTCCCTAATATATCAAAACAGTAACAAAACAGTTATATATCAAAGCAATATCCGACCCCATATACCGTCTTTATATATGGGTGATCCTTGGTGAGTTTTGCGCGGAGTTTCTTCACCAGAGTATCCACACTCCGGTATCCTCCCACATAGTCATATCCCCACACGGAATCCAGGATCTTATCTCTGGAAAGGATCACACCACGGTGATGGATAAAATAGTCCAGCAGATAAAATTCTTTGGCGGTGAGTGTCATAGGTTCCCCGTCGAGATAGATCCGGTTACTCTCATAGTCCACAGTCAGAGCTCCCTCTGTCTTCACGGATATATTGGTCTTCACATCTCTTCGAAGAATAGCACCGATATGAGCTTCCAATAACTCCATGGGAACAGGTTTTACCATATAGTCATCGATCTGTAATGAATAGGCATACAGCTGGCTCTCCAGGCGATCATCCTCCGCCAGGATGACGGTTCGGGTCTCGGGATGGAGTTTTGCACTGCGCATCACATCATATTCCGATCCGGCAGGGACAGAAAGATCAAAAATAAACAGATCCGGTCTATGTTTTTCATTGGACATCATCCGGATAGCGTCATCATACTCCGTGCACCAGATCACACTGTAGGTTCTCTCACGGAAATAAGCCGCCATCTCTTTACATGTGGATTCCAGTCTGCTCAATATCATGATTCTGCTGTTTTTCATATCTATATACCCTAATATTCAAGACTTTTTTATGTCGTTGTTCCTTTATAATACCCAATTAAACAGATTCCCGCAAGTAATTCTTACGATTTTTTTAATTTTTCATACCAAGAGTATATAATTCGTAAGAATTTTTATATCATTGGATTAGAATCACTAAAGGAGACAAAAGAATCATGACCAGCAATCCTATGAAAACATCTCTAAAAGATACCCTGGCAAGAGCCCATGCTCTTTTTCTGCAGACGGACAATCCTCTCTCTGCGGAGATGACTGCCCTTCGTTCCGCCTTTCTATCCCCCTCCTGTGTGGAAGAATTCGAGGATGACGAGTTGTTTTTATCATTTCTGAAAAACCTGATCCGGAACCGGGACCGCATGTCTTTCCCGGAAGAAACATCTTTATACCGCAGTTATTTTAGCGACTGTATCCGCCTGAAAAACCTGGAACAGTCCTTGCCCGGTTACTGTGAAGACAGTTATCTGACCGACTGCCTGAACATGCTGGATATCCTGAAAACCCCCTACTATTTCAGCTATTTTCAGACATTGATCGCCATGAAATCCACCTTCAGGGAAACCGATATAATGAACCAGACTCTGAAGGATTTTTACGGTATTATGATTAAATCACCGGAGGAACGTCTTCCCCTGATTCCGGCCATAGCGGACCAGGGCATTTTCTACCGCAGCCTTCCTGTGGAAGACGAGCAGGTAATCCGACAGCTCCTGCTGTCCACCCTGGCTTTATTCACAAGAGAGGATTCCTCTATGGAAGATCTGATCTCTTATCTGGAAAATGAGAAGGATTATTTCCGGACATCCTCTCACAGCGGCCTGTGGACCATTGAATCTCTGCCGGAATTACTTGCGGAAAGAACGCTTTATCTGGAGGACTATCCCTCCCCGGGAATCTTGCGCAAAGATAACTCAAGGAATTTATCATCCCAGGAAATAAACAGCGAGTTCCTGAACCACTACGCTTACAACATGAATGCCAGAACTTACCTGACCAATCCTGCCATAGGCCGCGATCAGGAGATCGAAGACCTGGCACTCATCCTCATTTCTCCAAAAAAATCCCCCATCTTACTTGGGGAAGCCGGTGTGGGAAAAACTTCCGTGGTGGAAGGCCTGGCTTATGCACTGCAGCAGGGAAAAGCTCCTTCTCTTCTGAAAGATAAGAAGATCTTTAAACTGACTACCACTTCCCTGCTAAGCGGCACCAAATACGTAGGTGAGATGGAGGAGCGGATGAAAAAACTCATGGAGGAGCTGGGCAAATATCCGGATGTGATCTTATTTATCGATGAGATTCACACCATCGTGGGTGCCGGTTCCACAGAGAGTTCCAACAATGATATCGCAAATATGCTTAAACCATATATCGACCGGGGGGATATCAAGATCATCGGAGCCACCACCTCCGGGGAATACCATCGTTTTATCAAATATGACCAGGCCCTCTCCCGGAGATTCTACCCTATTCTGGTGGAGGAGCCCGGGCAAGAACTCTGCCTGGATATCATGGAGGGAACTATCCCTGCCATATCCAAAGCGACAAATGTGATGAATCCCTTCTCATCGCAGGATACCAGGAAGCTTCTCACAATCCTTCTGGATATCTCCACACCCGACAATCAGCCGGAAGACCTGAAGACCAGATGGCCCGAACTTCCCCTCTCCCTGCTGGAGATGGCTTTCTCCTATGCAGCTCTCGCTTCCAGGCAGGAAGTACAGGTGGAGGACTTCATCCATGCGGTCTCCCACAGTAATCGTCTGAAGAATTCTGTCAAAAAAGATGCAGGGAAATATTTTGTCTTATAATTCTGTAACTTTTACCGCTACAAAGGAATATTCCGGCCGAAATTAACCAAAAAATGATAGGAATCGTTTTTTGACTGGGACAGATATCTGTGATAAGATAAAGATAATAGATGCAGTGGGCCCATTTGAGGAAGTAGTTATGGCAGATCAGATAGAATTAAGACTGAATAAGATCAAAACTTCATATATGAATTTCTTCAAGATCGACGATCATGATCTTCAGGTAATCACTACGGATGATATGTATACCTGCCAGAAGAATTATGGTTTCACGGAGAGTGATATCCGTGTTCTCGATGAGGCCAAGGCCAGAGCTAACTGGGCTCATGTAGCTGCCTGCATGAAGTATCCAAAGACCATGGATGAACCCTTCACCCTGATCTTTAAGAGACCTTATCTGAAGCGGGTGGATGAGGCGGAGTTATACCGTCTGATGTTCCACGAACTCACCCATTACGTGGACTATAAGGATTATGCGCGGATTCATAATCTCAGTTCCTACCGGGAGCTTTTCCAGAGCCGTGAGACGGCTCTCTTCCAGCACTGGTCCGAGTACCATGCAGAGCGCCGCGGTTACGGTGCCTACCTGAAGCACCGCCATGGAGTACGTCTGAAATTTGATCCTACCCCCAGAAAGATCAAGATCATGGAGGAGGAGACTTTAAAAAATATGATGTACTATGCGGAGCATTATATCAATACCGCAGAGTACGGAGAGTCCCGTCAGATTTACTTTACCATGCATCTTCTGTCCCGCATCAGTATCTGGCTGCAGATCCTTCCATATCAGGTGGAAGACATCCTGACCAACCAGATCTTCAAGTACCGCGGGATGGACTGGATCAAGAAGCTTCTCCATCTCTTCCTTAAGTATCCTACTTTAGATCAGATGGATCCACACTTCCCGGAGATGGTAAGGATCATCGCCGAGAGCTTGACCATGGGTAAGGACGAGGTATTTGAACATGCCGCATGTCTGGATTCCCTGGATGAGATTATCTTCTGATACATACACCGTTACATAAATCAAGGAGTTACCACTTATGTGATAACTCCTTTTTTGTTTCCTTATTCTGTTTCTATCTGATATAGGGTTCCAGCATCTTAAGTTCATCCTCAAAGAGGCAGTATCCCTTATCCCTGGTAGCTGCTTTTTCTTTACATATGGAGAAGGGAATCCAACGTACAGATTCCACTTCCTCCTCCTGTAAGACCAGCGTTCCGATATCCACCTCTTTCTCATAGAGATAGACCGCACTGATCTCATG
>CADBOX010000053.1 GCA_902796415.1 uncultured Lachnospiraceae bacterium | reverse complement strand
GATGCTTTTTATTTAGCAAGTTTGCTTTTTCCCAGATTTGGTATAGAATATAAATGAAACTCTTAACAGTAAATTCGCTCTACCAGAAAGGATAGAAAGAGGTGAAGCAGATGTTTAGTATGAGTCACAAACGAAATAGATCAGTGGTGGTAATCCTACTGATAATCTGCCTTTGCCTTACCGGAATTCCTGGGCAACAATCCAGAGCAGCTTCCGTAAAGGAATTAGACCCGCCATTTGAAACAGCTATGACAAATGTTGGGAACTATATTCTGTCTGTGGATACCAATCCGGATTACAGCAGTATCTGGAACATAATCGGGCTGGTTAGAAGCGGCAGAATCATTTCCCAGGAATATAAAGATACCTTTTATGAGAATACGGTACGTTATCTGCAGGATAACAACTGGCAGATAACCCGGGCGAAATACTCTGAATATTCAAAGCTGATCCTCGGTATGACCGCCATCGGGAAAGATGCCACGAATATCAGTGGGCATAACCTGTTAGAATACCTGTCGGATTTTAATAAAGTAAAACTCCAGGGCTTTAACGGACCAATCTGGGCTCTGATCGCTCTGAAATCTCATCCTTCTTATACCATCCCCCAAGTGTCAGGTGTTGGTGAGCAGACCACAGAAGAAGGACTTATCACTTATCTTCTGTCCAAACAGCTTACAGAACCCGGAAAAGAGGGATGGACATTGGCAGGATCTACGCCTGATACAGATATCACGGGGATGACTATCCAGGCACTGTCCCCTTATTACGGCAAGAGGGATGATGTGACGGCGGCTGTGGATAAGGCCTTGGAATGGCTGTCTTCTGCGCAGAACGAACATGGTGGATACAGCACTCTGAATGGAGATGGGTCTGTGGAAACCTCGGAAAGTGATGACCAGGTCATCGTGGCTCTCTCCTCTATCGGTCTGGACTGCCAGACAGACCAGCGTTTTATTAAAGGAGACGGGAGCTGGGTGATGTCCAGATTATTTGAATATTATAGCTCTGTTGGCACCGATAAAGGTGGATTCCTGCATGTTCTTCCAGGAGCAGACAACAATGGAGGGGGCGCAGCAGGATCTGTAGATGGTATGGCTACAGAACAAGGTATGTATGCGCTGGCATCTTATCATCGTCTGCAGAAGGGGCAGACTGCTCTTTATGACATGAGTGATATTGAAGTGTCTCCCGGTGAATCCGTAGAGCCTTCCAAGCCGGATGAACCGGATGCGACCACCCGGAAGCAGGAAAATACGACCAAGAGTTCTTCAACAACCACTCAGGCAAAAAAAACAGCGACAAAGAAAAGAGTTAAAGCTGTCTATCTGGATTACCGGCAGATCTCCCTACAGAAGGGAAAGACCCGGACCCTGAAAGCAACCATCTCTCCTTCCAACGCAAGTAATAAGAAGGTCAAATGGACCAGTTCCAATAAGAAGGTGGCTACCGTCACCCAGAAGGGAAAAGTGAAGGGAATTAAAGCCGGAACTGCCACCATTACGGCGACAGCCAGGGATGGCAGCAAGAAAAAGGCTACATGCAAAGTAATCGTAACCAACTTAACATCCGGAAATAAGACATCAACCACTGAAGTCGGAAGATCGAATACCTCCGGCAGTTATAGTAATCAGAGCAGCAGCAGCCAGGGAAATTCCTCCAGCAGTTACTATTACCCCGGAGGGAACTCCGGACAGACCTCCGGCTCTTCCAGTACCGCAACGAAAGATTCGACCACTGCCACCACGGAAGCCGGGGCATGGACCTATGACGGAGAGACTTATAAGGCGGATTCCGGTGACACAAACGGGGAAACCGAAGACACTCTGGATGAAGAGGATTATGACGGCGAAATGGACGAGGACGAAGAAGATGTAGAGGACTTATCGGAGGAGGACTTCGAAGAGGATGACTCAGAAGATACGATTCATTTACCGGCTTGGCTGGCCATTATATTGGGACTATCAAGTTCGGGGCTGATGGCTGCGAGCTTCCGGGTTCCATGGAAAACTCTACGAAAACACCTGCTGACTTTCATGGCCTCTCGTAGTAAGAAATAAGCCGGAACTCTGACAACGCCTTGGTATTACGAATATCACAAGCCATCGTGCGGAATATGTGAATTACTGACAGGCGGTTTGTGATATACTGGCGTAAAGGAGGAGGCCTGTCATGAGAGTTGCGATCTATCAATATCAGAATTATTCGGGAGACTGTCCCAGCTGTAATCAGGCTGTAGTCAGTCTGGTGAGAATAGCCAGAGAGGCTTGTCAGGAAAAAGCCAGGGAACTATTCGGAGAAGATTGTGAATTTGTAATCTATTTTGATCGAAGCGGGACCCGTTTAACCGGGGAGAGTATCCACAATCTGACAAAACGACCCCGTCTTCAGGATCTTCTTGGAGATATAGAACAGGGGAAGGTCGATGTAGTTGTCATGTCCTTTATGGCTGATCTGAGTGTAGAAGAAGAATTCATCATTGATTTCTATCGTTTTCTGAAGAAACACCAGGTGAAGCTGGTTACCGTGAGAGAGGGCCTTCAGATTATGGAGATGTTGGATAAGGTTCTTGAACTGTCGGATGAGAAGGAAGAAGAAACAGAATAGTGAAGTTGCCACTTAATTGCAAAAGCCACCGGAATCTTAGTTTCCGGTGGCTTTTATAGATTTTTATGTTATCGATTATTCTTTGTCCAGATAAGCAGTCATCATGACTTCCACAACCTCCTGGATGGATGGCTGTCTGGGATTCTCCGGCATGCCGGTGTCTGTCATGGCGTTTTCCGCGATGGCAACTGCATCTTTGGGATCGAAGGCTGTCTCGCTGAACTTCGGAATCTTGATCCTCTTTTTCAGTTCTTCAATATACAGGATGGCAGCCATGGCGGCCTGTTCTGTGGTCAGCTGTCCGATGTCAAAGCCGAAGGCCTGAGCGATGTCTGCATAACGGTCTGCGCATGCTGACATGTTAAATCTCATAACATAAGGTAACATGATGGCATTGGCTACACCGTGGGGGGTATCATAGAAACCGCCAAGCTGATGGGCGATGGCATGTACCATACCAAGTCCCGCATTGGAGAATGCCAGGCCACCCATGTACTGGGCCCAGCACATCTGTGTCCTTGCCTCCATATCATTTCCGTTTTCAACAGCTCTCAAGAGATACTGGCCTACCAGACGGATCGATTCAAGAGCAATTCCATCTGTGAAAGGACAACGGTGGGCAGCCACATATGCCTCGATGGAATGAGTCAGGGCGTCCATACCGGTGGCGGCGGTCAGTGCCGGTGGCATGCCGACCATCATGGCCGGATCATTGATTGCCAGGTAGGCAAGTGAATTGCTATCTACGCAAAGCATCTTGCTTTTTCTTACCTCGTCTGTGATAACAAAAGCTCTGGTTACCTCGGAACCGGTTCCTGCTGTTGTGTTGACAGCAATCAGCGGCTGGCCTTTCTTCTCAGAAAGCTCCAGGCCGTTGTAATCTTCAACTTTACCTCCGTTTGTCACTAAAATACTAACACCTTTGGCCACGTCTATGGGTGATCCACCCCCGACACCAATGATAAAATCACAGGCTTCCCTGTCGTAGACTTCCTTGGCGGCGTATACGAGGGCAACGGTTGGATTTGGCTTTACATCAGAATAAATCGCGTAGGGGATGTTTACTTTATCCAGAACATCCGTGACGATCTTAACGGTTCCGATTTTAACTAATCCGGGATCGGTGACTACCAGTGCTTTTGTTCCTCCAAAGGCCTCAATATGACGCGGCATCTCATTGATACAGCCTTCGCCGATTATGGTATGAACCGGTTGATATAATTCAGTAAACCCCATCTTTCTCCCCCTTTCCGGCCTGTCGGAAACGGCCGGTATATTCTATTCATATGATTGATATTATAATCCGATATTTATCAATATTATATAACAACCGAGGCTTATGGGTCTATTGAATATATTGCTATTAATGGGAAATTTCTGTACTCAGGAAATCCTGTTTATTTCCCTTCCCACAGTCCGTGAAGGTTGCAGTACTCGATTGCAGATACGAATTCGTCACCGGCCTCCAGTGTGAATTGGGCTTCCGGTTTCTGTTCGGGAGCGAGACGCTCAATCTGCCCGCCATTCTTGGTGTTGATTGCGATAAATGTGATATAGTGTGCGGCTACCATGGGGTGCTCTACGGATCCTACTACTACCTTGACCTTGTTTCCGTCAACCGTAACTACAGGAACATGTTTTTCTCTGGCACCATCCGTCGTTCCTGCTTTCAGAAGTTTCATAGGCTGATCGCAACATACCGGAGCTTCTCCGTCTTCAAATGTGGTGACAATTCTTCCGCATACATCACAACGATACACTTTCCAACTCATAATTCCAATATCCTTTCTTCTTGTGAAACATAATATAATGTTAGTTGTGTGTCTGATATATCCACATCATAGTGGAATCCCAGGGGAAAGTCAATGACTTAAACGCTCCTTTATGAAGCGGAGGTAGAATGGAGACACAGGATCAGATTTACAGGATATGATCTATCAATTCCAACGGTTCGTGGATGATGATATGAGAGCCCAAAGTCTTCAGAAAGGTTTCGCCCCGGAATCCCCAGGAGCATAGAACCAGATCCAGGCCGGAATTAGAAGCGGTTTTGACATCTACTTCGGAATCGCCTACATAGACGGATTCATCAGCGCTGCTGCCTAGGAGGTCCATCGCTTTATATACGGTATCCGGTGCCGGTTTTTTTCTTATGCCTGCCTCTTCATTTTCTCCTATCGCCACGGGAATAAAACCCTTAAAATAAATCTCCGCCAGCTCTTTCACTGCGAAGTCTGCCTTGTTGGACACGATTGCCATCTTGATCTTCTTCTCCTGTAGGACGGCAATCAGTTCTTTGATGCCATCATAAGGTTTTGTGAGATCATTGCAGTGTACTCCATAATGTTTTTTGAATAGATTCAGAGCTTTCTCAATGGTTTCGTCATCTGTCCCTTCAGGGACACATCTTCTTATCAGAACTAAAATGCCGTTACCGACAAATCTTCTTATCTCGTCTTTGCTTCGAAGAGGAAATCCCATCTCTTCCATGGCATAATTGGCACTGGCTGTCAGGTCATCAAGGGTGTCCAGCAAAGTTCCATCCAGATCAAATATTACAGTATTTTTCGCCTTCATTTCTATTCCTTCCCATTAGTTTATAACAATATAATACCTTTTATAATGTAAAAAACAAGAGGAATGTGTCGGGGGACAAAGCAATTGTATATGGAATAGGATAATGCTATAATTTTCTTAAGCGCAACTTCTTATAAAAACAGATGACAGGCGGGGAGAAAAATTATGGCAGTACAGGTTAGAAGTGAGATCGGTAAGCTTCGGAAGGTCATACTTCACAGACCCTATAAGGAGCTGGAGCATCTGGTGCCCGGCGATCTGGAGAGACTTCTGTTCGAGGATATTCCGTATCTGAAGACAGCACAGTACGAACATGATCGTTTTGCCGGGATTCTTCGTGAGCAGGGGGCTCAGGTTCTCTATCTGGAGGATATGACTGCGGAAGTGTTAAAGCAGGACCGGGATATTAAGAGAGACTTTATCAGGCAGTTCCTGGAGGAGGGCCATGTGACGGATCCCGGGACAAAAGATAATCTGACGGCATATTTGATGGGGATTCCTGATGAGAGGAAACTGGTGTTAAAACTGATGTCAGGAGTAAGGGAAAATGAGCTGACCATCAGCAGAAGAGGGCCCTTGGTATCTCTGCTGGGAACTCAAAGCCGGTTTCTACTGGATCCGATCCCCAATCTTTATTTTACCAGAGACCCCTTTGCCTGTATCGGGAATGGGGTCAGTCTGAACCGAATGTATTCCTCCACCAGGAGGAGGGAAACCATCTTCGGCCAGTACGTGATAAAATATCATCCCCAGTTCGCAGGGGCTAAAATTTATTATGAAAGGAACTTTCCTTATGCCATCGAAGGGGGAGATATCCTGAATCTGAGTCCTAAGGTGCTGGCCATCGGAATCTCCCAGAGAACCACAGCCGAGGCAATCGAGCTGCTGGCGAAAAACATTTTTTCGGATGAGACGTCACAGATCGAAACGATTCTTGCCCTGGACATACCGTCAGTCCGTGCCTATATGCATCTGGATACAGTCTTCACCCAGGTTGATTATGATACTTTTGTCGTTCACCCTGGTATTCTCAGAGCTTTGAGGGCTTTTGAAATCAAAAGAGGGGAAGGAGCAGAGGGACTTAAGGTGAGGGAGGCCGACCAGCCTATTAAGAAGTTACTTGCTTCCTGTCTGGAACTTGATGAGGTATCCTTGATTTTATGCGGAGGCAAGGACCGGATTGCCTCGGAAAGAGAGCAGTGGAATGACGGTTCTAACACCTTGTGTGTCGAGCCGGGAAAGGTTCTGGTCTACGACAGAAACTATGTGACCAACCAGATCCTCCAGGAGAAGGGAATCCAGGTGCTGGAAATGACCAGCTCTGAGCTTTCCAGGGGCCGGGGAGGTCCACGCTGTATGAGCATGCCTGTATTTAGAGATGAGTGATTGCGAGAAAACGACATAAACGGAGGAAATGACATGTCATTTAAGATGCCTATATATCATCACCCTGATTTTCAGGAAGAGAAGTTTGTCAATGCGCCGGATGTGGCTTATGAGTG
>CADBOX010000052.1 GCA_902796415.1 uncultured Lachnospiraceae bacterium | reverse complement strand
TCAAGAAGTCAATACTTAAAAAAGCAAGGAACCTTAAGCGAGGAAAGACTCTGAAAATCAATGCAAGAGTCGTCAATGCATCCACACTTAGGGTTAGCAAACACAGAGGTATTGCCTTTGAATCTTCTAATAAAAACGTTGCGTCTGTATCCCGCAAGGGCCTTGTGAAAGCAAAGAAAAAAGGCAGATGTTTTGTATATGCATATGCACAGAATGGTGTATATAAGAAGATTAAGATTATAGTCAGATAATATTCAGTTTTTTGCCTGGCGAGGAGGCATAAATAATTGATACTTTAAGCAATCATAACCGTCAGATTCCATGCATATTTACATAGAATCTGACGGTTATGTGCGTTAAAAACAGAAAAGCGAATCTGAGCATTATACTTTTTATGAGGAATAGATAATAGGCTGGAAATTATTTCTCTATCGTTATATAATATATAAAATTTTATTGTTAAAAACAGCCGGTTCGCCGGTGATATAAGTATCATGAAGATATTGGAACAGATAGTATTATCTTGCAGCTGATGTGGAGGAAATGAAATGAATTCAGACATGGATAAAACAACAACATTGGAAGGTCAGGCAACAACAAGGAATGGCATAAAGCGGATGGTTTTTTCGCTGCTTGCTATTGCGGTTGAAATCGTTTTTATCTTTTTCCTTTTGACAAAACTATACAGTGTGGCCACGTGGATCGATGTTGCTCTGCGCGTGTTGGGTTTAGCGCTGGTATTGGCGATTTATGCAAAGGATATCACATCCTCCATGAAGATGCCATGGATCATCCTGATCCTCGTTTTGCCGATCCTCGGTACGGTCCTGTTCCTGCTTGTCGGTCTGAATGGCGGGACTAAGGCAATGCGGAAGCGGTATAAAGATTTAGACAGCCAGCTCCTTCCGCTGTTGGCTGGGAAAGATGAGCAGACAAGTAAACTTCTTGAGAAAACCGATGCCTCCGTTACCGGAATCAGTTCTTACCTTCGGACTCAGTCCGGCTATCCGTTATGGCAAAACACAGATGTCGAATATTATGATGATGCGGCGAAAGGCCTGGAAGCACAGCTTGCAGACATGGAAAAGGCGGAACATTTTATATTTATGGAATACCACGCCATCGAGGATAAAACTTCCTGGAAAAGGATTGAAGATGTCCTTGCCAAAAAGGTTGAGCAGGGCGTGGAAGTCCGGGTATTCTATGATGACATGGGAAGCATTGGTTTCGTCAATATGGACTTTGCAAAGAAACTGGAAGGCCGGGGAATCGCCTGTCGTGTATTCAATCCCTTCATGCCATTCCTGAACCTGTTCCTGAATAACCGGGACCATCGAAAGATCACGGTTATCGACGGAAAGGTAGGTTATACCGGCGGTTATAATCTGGCGGATGAATATTTTAATTTGACTCATCCCTTTGGCCAGTGGAAGGATACCGGCGTACGTTTGGAAGGAGATGCAGTTCAGTCTCTGACAGTCACATTCCTGGAGAACTGGAATGCAAGTAAGACCAGGCGTGATGATAGGGAGGATACTGATTTTGCTCAATATCTCACTCATTATGAGTATCAGGCTGTCCAGAACGGATTTGTGCAGCCCTATGCTGACAGTCCCATGGATAATAAGCGGATTGGGGAAGACGTTTACATCAGCATGGCGGAAAAAGCCAATCAATACTGCTACTTTGTCACACCTTACCTGATCGTGACAGACGAGATGACGCACGCCCTGTCTCTGGCAGCCAAGCGCGGCGTAGATGTACGTATTGTCACCCCTGGTATTCCTGATAAGAAATTAGTATACTCAGTAACCCGGTCCTTCTATCCTGCTCTGGTCAAACACGGCGTCCGGATTTATGAGTGGACACCCGGCTTCTGCCACTGCAAAATGAGTGTTGCAGACGACAAGATGGCAACCTGCGGTACCATCAATCTGGACTACCGCAGCCTGTACCACCACTTTGAGAACGGTTGCTGGTTCTATGATCCGGCCATTGCAACGCAGGTAAGGGATGATTTTTATTCCATGTTTGATGAGGCCTGCGAAGTTACAGAGAAATATAAAGAAGGAAGGGGTTCCTTCATGAAGATTTCCCAGTTGATCCTCCGCCTGTTTGCGGAGCTGTTATAATTAAGACTGTGCAGTTTTTGACTATGTGAAGAAGGGAGCCGGTATGAGGAAAAACAATGTGAAACGATGGATAGCGATAATAATCGCAGTTGCTCTGATAGTGGGATGCTTTCCGGGAAAACTGCAGAGTAAGATTGGGGCGCAATCTGAAGTAAAGGCAGAGGAGCCCATAAATAATCCCAGGATTGCAGAAGATCCTTCTATGGATGCGGGGCAGAAGGTCACCTGGGACTGTGTCTGGTTCGGATCATATCCCCAGACGGAGATTGTAGATAAACCGAGCACTTGTGGCACTTACAATAATCCTTATTGGGGAAGCAGTACTGATTATGTGGTAAGTCCTT
>CADBOX010000051.1 GCA_902796415.1 uncultured Lachnospiraceae bacterium | reverse complement strand
TTTTCCATCTTGCAGACGGATATTACTTGAATGATCTTCAGTCTTAGCCGGTTACAAACCTGGAGGACTGGAGTTTTTTTAACACTTAATGACCACTCTACAGAGAGGAGTCTGAATGCAGAACGAACAGAAGACAAACAAGACTTTCTTACGGTGGACTATTCGATTTGCCCTGGTTCTGGTGGATATCCTGATTGTTAACTTTTCCTACTACATGGCACTCGTGCTCCGTTTTTACGTCAACCACGCATTTAACCCGAGGGCTGTTCCCTTCGTACCCATGTTTTATCGGTTTGCTCCGATCTACACCGTGTGCTGTATTATCGTTTTTGCCTTCTTCAAGCTCTACCACGGTATGTGGCGCTTTGCCGGCATCAATGATATAAACCGGATCATCGAAGCATGCGCGGTAACCTGTGTCATCCAGATTGCAGGTACCTTGATGACGGTCGGAAGGATGCCGATTTCCTACTATGGCCTTGGGGCTGTGATTCAGTTTATGCTGATCACGGCTGTCCGTTTCTCCTACCGGATCTTGAGGGGGGAACTTGCCCGATTGGCGAAAAAGAAGAACGCGGCTTCCGTCAATGTCATGATCATAGGCACCGGCGAGACCGCCCGCGTCTTCCTCATGCAGATCTACAGTGACAGGGACAACGCCGCCCACCCGGTCTGCGCCATCGACAGCCACTACCATGAAAAGGGAATTGTCTTTAATGGTCTCCCGGTAGTGGGAGGGATCGAAGACATCCCCGATGCCGCGGCAAAGTATAATGTTCAGACTGCGATCATTGCGGATTCTCTTATGTCTGCCGAGCAGAGGGAAAAGACAAGAAAGATATGCAAAGAGATAGAAGTTGGAGTTCAGGACTTCTCCGGCTATAATCAGGTATCCTCGGCGGTAGGCCTGAATCAGCTGATGAGCATAACAGACGGACCGGTCCAGATCAGATATAAGGGAAAGACCCAGGACTTTGAAAACGGCGAACAGGCTGCTATGGCGCTTCCGGAGGGATATGTGGTCAAGGAGATCTCTGTGACCGGCGGCGGTTTGCTGAGAGTAAGAATTGATAAGGATTTGGTTGCCTTGAATGATACCAGCGAAGCCTGGGTGCAGTCCTATGAGAAAGAGACCGGAGAGGAGATCAGCTTTTTCTGATTTTTTGCTTCTGGCAGCAGGCTTTATTTCTTCGAATAAAGATTGTTTTAGAATCCATTAAAACGGGATAGGGAATTGACATTAATCAGAATTTGTTGTTACGAACAGATGCTTAGTAATATATACGGCCGACTGGGACGGAAACACATAAAACCGTGAGCCTAAGTCGGACGGATGTTACATGAATTGTGTGAGGGATAAAATGGATAGGCTCAGACAGACGGTCAAAAGTGACGTGTGGATTATCCTGCTGGATGCCATTACAGTAAATATTTCTTATCTGGCAGCATTAGTTGCCAGGTTTTATATTAATAATGACGTTGTTCCCGGTCAGGTTTTTTATATTGGTATTTTTTACCGTTTTGCTCCGTATTATACTTTACTGTCTATAATTGTTTTTTATCTGTTTCGGCTTTATGGTGGACTCTGGAGATATGCCGGAATCCACGATATGAATAGAATTGTAATGGCAAACGTGGTTACCTTTTTTATTCAGCTTGCCGGAACAGTTCTTTTTTATCATCGGATGCCGCGCTCTTATTATCTGGGAGGGGCGGCTTTTCAGTTTGTCATTATTGTTATGATTCGATTCGCCTATCGCTTGGTTGTCACGGAAAAGAGACGAATCGGAAAGAAAGCGGCAACAGCTTTAATCGTTGGTGCCGGAGAGATGGGATGGACCACGGCTGGCATTATCGAAGCAGGTATATCATTCCGACTGGCTGCTCTGATTGATGTCAAAAAAGAAGCAGTCGGAAAGATGATGAACGGAGTTCCTGTTTACGGACTGGATGAATTAGAAAAGGTAATAGACCTTTATGATATAAAATGTGTTTTTCTCGCAGAACCTGACCTGACAGAAAAAGATTCCGGGATAATCAAACAGTTCTGTGAAAAAAACAAAATAGAGTTAAAGGATTACACCAGCTATTTTGATTTTGCTGGTGAGAGCGACTCCTTTGTTGGAATGCAGGATGTCGTGAAAGGACCGGTAGGGGAGAGAAGTATACCTTTTAGTCCGCCTGACATCAGTGAAAGTGAAATAGAAGAAGTCGTAGAGACCCTGAACAGCGGCTGGATCACGACCGGTCCTAGGACAAAACTGCTGGAACGCCGTCTCGCCGCATATATCGAAACGGGAAGAACAGATATTGACTGCACTTCGAAGGAGTCGTTTGAATTATATAGCAACAGGGTCGTATGTTTGAATAGTGCAACAGCCTCTGAGGAATTAAATCTGAGGGTTCTCGGAATAGGCCCCGCTGACGAAGTTATTGTACCGGCATATACCTATACAGCTAGTGCAAGCGCGGCAATCCATTGCGGGGCAATGGTTAAATTTGTTGATATCCAGAAGGACGGCGACCCTGTCACGCATATGCCCGAGATGGATTATCATGCATTAGAGGAGGCCATTACTCCGGAAACGAAGGCAATTATTACAGTTGACCTCGGCGGTATCGTGTGTGATTACGAACGGATTTTTGAGATTGTCGAGAGGAAAAAGAGACTGTTTACGCCTGTCGAATCGGACGGAACTCCCCTTAGTGACCTTTCTTCCCGTGTCCAGAAGACGATTGGCCGCGTAGCAGTAGTAGCTGACTGTGCTCACAGCCTTGGAGCAAGCCGTGTAATAAAAGGAGAGAGAAAGTATTGTGGAGCAATAGCGGATTTCACTAGCTATAGCTTTCATGCAGTTAAGAATTTCACAACTGCTGAGGGAGGAGCCGCTACCTGGCTTCCGATTCAAGGAATTGAGAATGCTGAAATCTATAAGATGTATCAGCTGCTTTCTCTTCACGGACAGAACAAGGATGCATTTGCAAAGACAAGGATTGGAGCATGGGAGTATGACATTATAGGTCCGTGGTATAAATGTAATATGACCGATATCATGGCGGCCATTGGTCTGAGGCAGCTGGATCGGTATAAAGGGCTGTTAAAGAGAAGAGAGCAGATGATGAAGAAATATGACAAGACCTGTGATGAGCTGGGGATCAGTCATATGGTTCATCATGTGGATGAGATGGATTCTTCCAATC
>CADBOX010000050.1 GCA_902796415.1 uncultured Lachnospiraceae bacterium | reverse complement strand
TTTTCAACCTATCATCCATCTTTAAATATGTTATTTTTCGCAGGGGTCCTGGGAGTGACTATGTTTGTCACCCACCCCATCATCCTGGGGATATCTCTGGTCAGTGCCATCTCCTACGCAACTCTTCTCAAGGGTTGGAGAAGGACTTTGAGGAATAATCTTATCTTCACCCTGCCTGTCATGATTATCGCGGCGGCGTTTAACCCCTTGTTTAATCATTATGGTGTGACCATCCTGGGATATCTGCCCAACGGGAATCCCTTTACCCTGGAGAGCTGTGTCTATGGTCTGGTGATGGCCTTCATGCTGGCGGCTGTTATCACCTGGTTTTCCTGCTATACCGATGTGATGACCTCGGATAAGTTTATCTACCTGTTTGGCAGGCTGATTCCGGCCTTATCCCTGGTCCTGTCCATGGCACTGCGTTTTGTGCCCCATTTTGCCCGTCAGGCAGGGGTGATCGCCGACGGACAGAAATGTGTGGGCAGGAGTACCTCCAACGGGAATATATTTGCCAGGATCAAACATGGCATCACCATATTTTCCATTCTGGTAACCTGGGCTCTGGAGAACGCCATCGAGACGGCGGATTCCATGAAATGCAGGGGATACGGAGAGAAGGGAAGAACAGCTTTTGCCATCTTTCGATTTGACCGGCGGGACGGGTATTGCCTTGCGGGTATGATGCTGACCTTTGCCATCGTGCTTTTTGGCGCTGCCAAAGGTTATGTGTTCTCAAGATACAACCCCAGAATCCTGGTGGAAGGTTGGCCGCTGACCCCGGTAAGCTTCTGTGTTTTCGGCGCATTTCTGGTCTTTTGTATGCTTCCGGTGATCCTGGAACTGGCCAACCGTTACATGTGGAAGAGAAGGAGAGAGATGGCAGATGGGAGCCTTATAAGAAGTTATCGTCTGTGGGAGTTGGAATAAAATAAGAGCTGTAACAGAAGTAATAAATATGTTGTCATTTTTTGTGCGGAGAGATCATTATGGCATATATCGTTGAGATTCAGGACCTGTCTTTCGCTTATCCCAAGGAGGAAGTCAGAGCGCTGGATCACATTAATCTGAATATCGAAGAAGGGGAATTCCTGGTGCTTTGCGGGAAGAGCGGCTGTGGGAAGAGTACGCTGCTGACCCACCTGAAGACCCCGCTGACTCCCCATGGGAAGCGGAAAGGCCGGCTGCTCTTTGACGGTCAGCCTATCGATGAGATGGAGAACCGGGTTCAGACCCAGCGGATCGGCTATGTGCTGCAGAACCCGGACAACCAGATCGTCACCGACAAGGTATGGCATGAACTGGCCTTTGGGTTGGAAAGCCTTGGCTACTCCACCCCGGATATCCGCATCCGGGTGGCCGAGATGGCCAGTTATTTCGGCATCCAGGACTGGTTTTATAAAAATGTGGCAGAATTGTCCGGGGGACAGAAACAGCTGCTGAATCTGGCATCCATCATGGCGATGCATCCGGATCTTCTGGTGCTGGATGAGCCTACTTCCCAGCTGGATCCCATCGCGGCATCGGATTTCCTGGAGACCGTGAAGAAGATTCACCGGGATCTGGGTACCACCATCATTCTTACGGAACACCGGCTGGAGGAAGTATTTCCTGCTGCGGACCGGGTGGTGGTGATGGATCAGGGAAAGATCTATGCCACGGGAACTCCGGAAGAGATCGGGGAAGCCCTGCGGGCTGCGGACCATGAGATGTTTCTTGCCATGCCGGTCCCCATGCAGGTGTACGCCAAGGTCAATCAGTCGACCGATATTCTCAAGTGCCCCATCACCGTCCGTGACGGCAGACAATGGCTGGAGAAAGTTTGCCGGGAGAGGGGGATCCAACCGGCAGTAAAGGGGGCGTCTGTTTTCGGCCGGGAAGAAGAGAAAGAGAAGCCGAAGGAAGGAAGACAGGGAGAATCCGATGTCATCCTTGACTGCAGAGAATTATGGTTCCGATACGATAAGGAATTGCCGGACGTGGTAAAAGGAGCTACTTTCAAGATACGAAAGGGAGAGTTTTACAGCCTCCTTGGCGGTAACGGTACAGGAAAATCCACCACCATGTCCCTGATCTGCCGGTTGAGAAAACCCTATCGGGGAAAGATACTCCTGGATGGTAAAGATATCCGTAAATATAATGACGCCGAGTTGTTTCGTGGCTACCTGGGGGTCCTGCCACAGAATCCCCAATCTCTTTTTGTGAAGAAAACCGTGGAGGAAGAACTCTACGAGATGATCGGAGGTCCCCGGGAGAAGAAAAATGTGGAGTACCATATCTCCATGGATAAGAAGGAGGCGGTGGCAGGTATCGCGGAGGTGACCCACCTGACGGATCTCCTTCACCGTCATCCCTATGATCTGTCGGGAGGAGAACAGCAGAGACTGGCTTTGGCCAAGATTCTCCTCCTCCGGCCCAAACTGCTCTTGCTGGATGAGCCTACCAAAGGCCTGGATGCTTATTTTAAGCAGGAATTTGCCGACATTCTGACTCTTTTGAAAGAGCAAGGGGTCACCATCTTCATGATATCCCATGATATCGAGTTCTGCGCTGCCCATGCCGACCGTTGCGGTCTCTTTTTCGATGGCAATATCGTGGTGTCCGGTCAGCCCAGAGAGTTTTTTGCGGGAAATAACTTCTATACCACGGCGGCCAACCGCATGGCCAGGAAGTATTTTCCCGATGTGGTAACGGGAAAGGATGTGATCGGATGTCTGAACCGGTAAACTGCAAAGAAAAAGATTTCCTGACCCGTTTCTATGAATCCCCGGAGGCAGACTATGACAGTGTGGCAAAAAAGGCGGTATTTGCTCTGCTTCCCGAAAAACAGACCGGCAGGATCTTGCCCGGGAAAGCCAAAGAAAAACAGGATTCGACCGACGATTTCTTCGTCGAAGATACCCTCCAATGGAAGGAGAGGGAGAAGAGGGAATTATCCAAGAGAACCAAGGTGAGCCTGTTTCTTCTGCTCGTGATGATTCCTCTTACCGTGCTGATCGGTATGTATTTCTTCCGCAATGCCCACTACGGGGCGGATCAGAACATCCTGCAGAAGATTTTCGGCAGCAGGATCTATTATTTCTTAAGTCTGGTTATCATGATCTATGCCATGATTCCCTTCTTTATGGTATTTGAAGGGAGGAAACCTCAGGCCAGGGAGCTGGTGATCCTGGCCACCATGGTTGCTTTAAACTGCGCCGGAAGAGCCGCATTCTTCATGGTGCCGGATTTTAAACCTATCTATGCAGTTACCATCATCAGTGGAATTGCATTCGGAGGCGAGTCAGGCTTCCTGGTAGGCTCCATGACTATCCTGGTCAGTAATTTCATATTTGGGCAGGGCCCCTGGACCCCCTGGCAGATGTTTGCCCTGGGTTTGATCGGATTCCTGTCCGGTATCTTCTACCAGACCGGCCTGCTGACCACCAAACGGCTGCCTCTAAGTATATATGGTTTTCTGATGGCATTTCTGGTCTATGGGGGGATCATGAACCCGGCTGCTGTCTTTATGAGTATCGGCGAGCCCAACTGGAAGTCCATCCTGGCCTATTATATCTCCGGGGTTCCGGTGGACCTGGTGAAAGGTCTTTCAACCTTCCTCTTCCTCTGGTTCGGTTCCCGGCCGCTTTTGGAGAAGCTGCAGAGGATCAAAGTGAAATACGGACTGATCACCCAGTGATCCGATATGTTTGAGGAGGGAAGAAATGAACAAGAATCCTTTCTCATTTTTCCTAAATAATAATAAAAAAACAGGTTATAATAAACCGAAAACAGAGTTCAGTGAGAAAGATAACAGAAAGGACCGACATGAATACGAAACCACCATATCGATCAATGAATTTTCCGGTGTATGCCGGTATGTTAAACCAGTTTAAGGACAGCAATGACATTGAAAATTATTATCATCAGGGAGGTCTGAACGGTTTGGAGGTAATCCTGGCGGGAGAGTCCGACCAGGGGAAGATACGTCCCGATATGGTGAACGGAGTTCATCTGTTTTTCCATATATTCTGGATGGATTTCTGGCTGGGTGACTACAGTCGGCTGGATGAGGAATTTGATTCCAGAGACCAATGGGTGGAATATTATGGAGGTATGGGACGGGATGCCTACCTGGATCCATTTCGCCGGGACCTGGAGTATGCCGAGAAGATTGGCGCCAAATATGTGGTCTTCCATGTAAATGAAGTAACCCTCAGAGAAAGCTACCTGTATCGTTATAAATATTCCAACCGGCAGGTGATCGATGCTTCTCTGGAAGTGATTAATATTCTTATGTCAGAGAGGGAATACTCCTTTGATTTTCTGGTCGAAAATCTCTGGTGGAGTGGCTTTACAGTGAAAGAACCTCATCTGACCAGGCGGTTGGTGGAAGGGATAGAGTATGAGAATAAGGGAATCATGCTAGACCTGGGTCACTATATGAACACCAACAGCAGGCTCCGTACCCCGGAACAGGCTGTGGAGTATCTCCACCGCATGCTGGATAAACATGAGGCGGCAGGAATTCCCATTACAGACTGGATCAAAGGCATCCATCTGCAGATGTCCCTGGGGGGCCAATATAAGATGAACCAGAAGAAAGCCTGGAAATCCAAGAAAAACCGTCTGAATTTTGATGAGATTCCCTTTTATGATCTCTATGCCCTGGCCTACCAGCATGCCGAGAACATAGATCTCCATCAACCATTTATCGGAGAGGGAGTGAAGGAGCTGATTGACCGTATCAATCCCAGGTACGTTACTTTTGAACTCAGACAGAAAAGCAAGGATGAGTACGAGAAGTTTATCATTGACCAGGGAAGATTTCTGGGATATATATGAGATATAGGAGGTCGATGAAGGATGAGATACGGGAAGTTTCTGGAAGACGGAGGAACCATCGGTTTTGTGGCTCCTTCCTTCGGGTGTAATATAGAACCTTATTTCAGCGGATTTAATCATGCCCAGGAGATCTTTGAGGACGAGGGCTACCGGCTGGTTTTCGGAGTCAATGTATATGAAGGCAGCGGGATCGGCATCAGTAATAAGCCGGAGATCTGCGGCCGGGAATTCATGGACGGGTACCTGGACCCGGAGAGCGATGTCCTGATTTCCTGTGGCGGTGGAGAACTGATGTGTGAGATCCTGGATTATGTGGACTTCGAAATCATTACCCAGGCTCCGCCCAAATGGTTTATGGGCTACTCCGACAACACAAATATCACTTTTCTACTGGCTACTCTGTGTGATACGGCCTCAGTGTACGGCCCTTGCGCGGCCACCTTTGGCATGAAGATATGGCATGAATGTCTCTACGATGCCATAGGGATCCTGCGGGGAGAAGTACATAAGGTGCGAGGATACGATCTGTGGGAGAAGGAAAGCCTGAAGGATGAAGACCATCCGCTGGAACCATATAATCTGACAGAGCCTAAGATCCTGACCTATTATCCGGACAACAGGAAAGAATGTGCCATGGAAGGAAGGCTGCTGGGAGGATGTCTGGACACCCTGGTCACCCTGAGCGGGACCAGATATGACAAGGTGGCAGAATTCGCCGAGAAATATAAAGAAGACGGAATCATCTGGTTCCTGGAAGCCTGTGACCTGACGGTATTCGGTATCCGAAGGGCTCTCTGGCAGCTGGACCATAACGGATGGCTGAAACATACCAAAGGTTTTCTCTTCGGAAGGCCCTACAACGGAGCACCGCTTTTCGGGCTGGATCAGTACCGGGCCGTGACAGACATTCTGGGTAAATACAATGTCCCCATCATCATGGATGTGGACCTGGGACATCTCCCGCCTGCCATGCCTTTGGTCTGCGGCAGTTATGCCAAAGTCCGTGCCAAAGAAAATAATATCTCGATTGAGATGGAGTTCAGATAAGAAAATGATAGAGGGGGGCCAGACCCCATTACAGCTGTAATGGGGTCTGGCCCCCCTCTATTTATATAGATTTATTCCTGGTTTTCGGTCAGTTCCTCGATCATGCCCATGATGATTGAGATGGCCTGGTTCAGTTTGCTGTCCCTCATGTTGCGGGAATATTCCTCCCGTTCGTCATAGACGTACTGGACGATTTTTAACAGGGAATCCTTGTTGACCTCTTCTTCCTGAAGTACATAACTGTAACCTGACTTCTCGAA
>CADBOX010000049.1 GCA_902796415.1 uncultured Lachnospiraceae bacterium | reverse complement strand
GATATGATCGTAGGATATTCCATCGAGGATATGACTTCTGTGGGGGCAGTTTATGGAATGCTGACTCAGTTGCCTGATTTTGAAGAATCCATCGCAGGACGTCTGAAAACCTGTATCGTAGGAGGCGGTTTTACCACTCCTGTAGAGATGATGCGCCTGGAGAAAACTTTTGACGGGGCAAAGATACTGGTAGGTTATGGACAGACGGAGTGCTCACCGGTTATTTCAGTGGAATCTCCAAAGGATCCTTTGGAGAGGAGAGCCTTCTCGGTGGGACGTCCGTTAAAGAATATCGAAGTAAAGATCTGGAATGAACAGACAGGTTTTGCTGCCCAGGGTGACATCGGAGAGATCATTGTGAAGGGTCCGACTCTTATGAACAGATATTATGGTCTGCCGGAAGACCAGCAGCCCTTTGACAGGAACGGATGGCTCCACACAGGGGATCTGGGAAGAATTGCCATGGATGGCATGTTACAGTTTGCCGGGAGAATCAAAGATATCATTATCCGGAGCGGTGAAAATATCTCGCCGGTGGAGATAGAGAGAGTACTGTTGCAGGAGCCTGCCATTCGTGAGGCAAAAGTGCTGGGTGCACCTCATCCTATCTGGGGGGAGAGTGTGGAAGCCTGCCTGGTTCTGCGAACAGACCAATTGGATCAGGATGATCTTCGGGCAAGGCTGAAGAAAAAACTGGCATCCTTCAAGATTCCATCCCATTTCTTCCTTTTTGGAAGCTTCCCTCTGAACTCTAACGGTAAACTGGATCAGAGAGGGCTGAAGACAGAGATGCTTCGCAGACTGAATGAGCTTGCCATCGCGGCTGCCCTGGACGAAGGTCTGCGGATTCTGGATCTGAAGCTGAAAAACAGGCATTATTCTATTGTGCCGGCCTGTTCCATGATCGAGGAGCTTGCCGGAGAGCTTGGATTTAACAAAGCAAAATCACAGCGTATCCGCCTTAGTGTGGAGGAGATGCTGACCGATCGTATCAATAATGCATATGACGATAGCGGAGAGATCAGGATGGAGGTAGTTCTTATGCCTCAATGGCTGAGACTTCGCTTTACGGACAAGGGAAAAGCTTATCGTCTGGACGGGGAAGATGCATCCATCAGTGCAAAAATCATCCTGGCAAATGTGGATGCTTATACATCAGGAACCAACAAAGATATGGAGACACAGTACTCTCTGGATTACCAGTACAGAGATGATTTTGATGTAAAAGCATATCTGATGCGCTAAATAATCGGATCTGAATGAAAAGAACCCAAAATGTATATCACATTTTGGGTTCAATCATTTGGATCTTTTTTTATGGGATTGTTCCGGGATTGAAAACTCTTTTCCATCCTTTTTTTGACAGACAGATACAGGATGAATCCGTAGATTCCTCCGGCCAGCCAGGCAGCAGGATCACAGCCGACAGCCAGGGCGTAACTGTTCAGCTTTATGGACAGGACCGCCGTGAAGACTCTTGCTCCCAGCTCCACGAATCCCATACTCATGGCTTCCAGGCCATAGCCGCATCCCTGCATGGTATTTCGATAGACGAAGATCATCCCAAGGGGGATGTAGCAGAGTACACACTCATGGACGTAGGTTCTGGCCCATGGAAGGAGCGCGGCGATATCAGTATCGGCGGAGAAGAAGAGGTGCAGGGTATTCGGAAGGAAAAAGATGGAAAAAGCCCCGCTTATCAGGGAGTAGGCCACCATGATTTTCACCCCATCCTTTGTTCCTTGATGGATTCGGTCAAGATCTCCTGCCCCATAGTTCTGACCTGCATAAGATGCCATGGTCTGTCCCATGGCGATACCGCCCTGGACGATAAGGCTTTGCACTTTGTTGGCGGCAGTATAGATTGCGATTGCCTGCTCAAACCGGTTGATGGCACTTTGCATGACCATGGTTCCGGAGGCGGTGATGCCGAATTGGGCGGCCATGGGAACTCCGATAGCCAGCTGTTTTTTGGTGTCTTCCTTATTTAGTCTCCAATGATTGGGCGATGGCCTTAGTATTGGGACTTTTTTTATGATATAGATCAGGCAGAGCACCGCAGAGATACCCTGGGAAAGAATCGTAGCCCTTGCAGCTCCGGCCACTCCCCAATGAAATACGATGATAAAAAACAGATCCAGCACCACATTAAGACAGGCGGAGAAAATCAGAAAATACAAGGGTATTCTGCTGTTTCCGATGGCTCGCATATAGGAGGAGAAGAGATTGTAGTATAATGTTGCAAACAACCCTCCGCAGATGATGGTGATGTAGGTGTAGGCTTCCTTATAGATGGAATCCGGCGTATTCATCAACCGAAGGACTGTGGGCATGGAAATCAGACTGACAGTGATCATTACTACAGATACGATGGCAGATAAAAGGATTCCATTGGCCACTGACCGCTGCGTCTCTTCCTCGTTGCCGGCACCGAATTTCTGGCTGGTCAGAACGGAGAAACCCGTAGCCATACCGATGGAGATACCGTTTACAAAGAACATAATGGTTCCTGTGGATCCTACTCCTGCCAGGGCATGGGCCCCCACAAAATTCCCTACTATGATGGAGTCGACCATATTATATAATTGTTGAAATACATTTCCCAATAATAGAGGCACCATGAAGCGGAATATGATACGCATCGGATTGCCTTCTGTCATTTTCGTTTCCATATACTCACCCGATTATTATTTAGTCATTGTATATTAGATTATATTTTTT
>CADBOX010000048.1 GCA_902796415.1 uncultured Lachnospiraceae bacterium | reverse complement strand
TGGCTGATATGTCATTTTCATCCGAAAGCCACCTCCTTTTCCAAACTTTTCTGTTGAAAACATCACACCCATTATATGTAAAAATAGAAGGCAAGTCAAGTAAAAATGCCGTCTTTTTTAAAAAATATGGCTATTTTACAAGCTTATACACATTTTCACTTGTTTTTGAGAGAAAAACACACTTTATTCAAAAGTTATCCACATTTTGTGCATAAGATGTGAATAACTTTCATGTTATTAGGTCTAATACCTGTTTTTTTCGATTTTTTTATGCATTTTAAAAGGTTTTTTTCCCGTGGATAATTCGTATATGGTTATCCACATCCTGTTGATTTCTGAAAATTTTTTTATGATTCCTGTTTTATATCCACATGAGACTTCCTCTCCTTTTCTCATTTCTCCACATTCAAATATTGAAAAAAATCTTGTTATGTTATACACTATTACTTACACTGAGATACTATGCGAAGTTAGAAATGGAGCGATGTTATGAAAGAATTAATTAAGTCAAAATGGCCTGAAATCATAAATATTCTTGTCCGTGAACATGAGATCTCCCAGGTGGCTGCCTCCACATTTATCGAACCCCTAGAAGTTTCATCTATCGATGGGGACAACCTTACTTTCTATGTGGTGGGAGGAGCCCGTGGTATCGATTTTATCAAGCACAAGTTTTATGATATCTACCTTTCCATCGCCATCGAGCAGGTGACGGGAAAGAAATTCAATATCTATTTCACCGACACCAAGGAACAGCCGGGACCGACCGTACCGGATCACTCCATTTCACATAACAGTCTTGGAAACCCCAAGTGGTCCTACACCTTTGATACCTTTGTGGTTGGACCTACCAACAAGATGGCCCATGCGGTTTCCGTGGCAGTGGCAGAATCTCCGGGTGTATCTTACAATCCTTTGTTCCTCTACGGGGGAGCCGGACTGGGGAAGACCCATCTGATGCATTCCATTGCCCACCATATCATGGCCACCAGGAGAGACCTGAAGGTTCTGTATGTGACATCAGAGACCTTCACCAACGAGCTGATTGAATCATTAAATAAGAACAAAAACCAGGAATTCCGTGACAAATACCGCAATATCGATGTTCTTCTTATCGATGATATCCAATTCCTGATTGGAAAGGAGAGTACCCAGGAGGAATTCTTCCATACTTTCAATGAGTTGTATGATGCCCATAAACAGATCGTGATCTCATCGGATAAGCATCCTCGTGAGATCTCCACCCTGGAAGAAAGACTTCGTTCCCGTTTTGAGTGGGGCATGACAGCAGATATCCAGCCTCCGGATTATGAGACTAAGATGGCCATCCTGAAGAAGAGGGCAGAGCTGGAGCACCTGGATGTATCCGAAGAAGTCATGCAGTTTGTCGCCAGCAATATCAATTCAAACATCCGTGAACTGGAAGGTGCCCTCACCAAGGTCTGTGCTTTCGGAAAACTGGAAAATAAGCCAGTCACACTGGAGCTGGCGGAGCATGCTCTTAAGGATACCATAGAAAGCCAGCGTGAGATCACACCGGAACTGATCATGGATATCGTCTCTGAGCATTTTAATATCACAGTGGCAGACATCCTTTCCAAGAAGAAGAACAAGGAGATTGCCAATCCAAGACAGATCTGCATGTATCTGTGCCGGAAATATACTGATGTCTCCCTGCAGCGGATCGGACAGCAGATGGGTAACAGGGACCATACCACCGTCATGCATGGAGCCGAGAAGATCAGCAATGCCATGGAGTCGGACGAAGGGCTGCGTTCCAGTCTTAACATTATAATAAAGAAGTTAAACCCTCCGACCTGATATTTTTATTTATTAACCTAATGTGGATAAGCCCTTGTGGAAAAGTGTATTTCTCCGAATTCATTTTTCCACATTTTTCTCCCATCACCCTGTGGATGATGTGTGGAATGATGTTTTGGCTAATTGCATATCAGGTAGCCTGTGGATATCTTTTTGAAAATCCACATCCTTATCCAAGTGTTTATCCATAGCCAAAAATCCTTATCTTATAAGCTCCGGCCCGTTTTTTCACAGAATTCACAGGGCCTACTACGACTACTACGTATATAATCTTTTTATTTTGATATAAAAGCCGCGAAAGGAGTTATACACCGCCATGAAAATCATTTGCCCCAAGAACGAATTGTTAACAGGTGTGAATACCGTATCCAAAGCAGTATCCTATAAGACAACCATGGATATCTTACAGTGTATCCTTATCGAAGCTTATGACGGTCAGATCCGTTTTACCGCCAATGATACAGAATTGGGAATCGAGACTATCGTTGGAGGAGATATCATAGAACCGGGAAAAATTGCTCTGGAAGCAAAGATTTTCTCTGAGATCGTCAAAAAGAGCCCCGACAGCGATATCGTGCTCGAGACGGAAGAAAACGGAAAGACGAACATCGAATGTGAGCAGATTCACTGCAGTATCATGGGTAAGATCGGGGACGATTTTACGGCTCTGCCGGAAATCTCCCAGGAAAACATGGTGGAGATCTCCCAGTTTAACCTGAAAGAAATGATCAGCCAGACCATTTTCTCCATCTCTGATAATGAGAACAACAAACTTATGACCGGTGAATTACTGAAGGTAAAAGGAGACCGGTTCTCCCTGACATCACTGGATGGTCACCGTATTTCTGTGAGAAATATACAGCTGGGACAGTCTTATCCGGATGTGGAAGTGATCGTGCCCGGAAAGACCCTGCAGGAAGTCAGCAAGATTCTCCCGGGCGACGCCGAGGAGACAGTGCAGATGTACATCACGGACAAGCATATCCTCTTTGAATTCGGACAGACCAGAGTGGTTTCCCGACTGCTCCGCGGTAAGTTTTATAATATTGATCAGATGCTGTCCACAGATTACGAAACAAAAATCACGGTAAATAAGATGGATTTTCTGCGCTGTCTGGACCGTGCCTCTCTCTTTACCAGAGAATCGGACAAAAAGCCGATTATCTTAAAGATAGCAAATGACAGGATGGACATCCTGATCACATCTCAGATTGGCTCCATGAAGGAACAGCTTATGCTTCACAAGGAAGGAAAAGACCTGGTGATCGGTTTTAACCCGAGATTTCTGGTGGATGCGCTTCGTGCCATCGACGAGGAGGAGGTATCGATCTACCTGATCAATTCCATCGCTCCTTGCACTTTCCGGGATGAGGAGAGAACCTACCTATACCTGATTCTCCCCATCAACGTGAATAATACAGATTATTAACAGAGCATAACATCCTTACATCATGTGGGAGACAGGAGAGTAGATATGACAGAATTTCGACTGAAGGACGAATACATCAAATTAGGACAGCTTCTTAAGGCGGCAGGACTGGTAGGGTCCGGCGTGGATGCCAAGATTGTTATCCAGGATGGCCTTGTGAAAGTGGATGGCCAGGTAGATACCCGCCGGGGACGTAAAATCTACGAGGGCATGATTGTGGAATTCCAGGGACAGCAGGTGAAGGCTGTCCGGTAGATAAAAGGGAAATAAAAACAAAAACATTCATAGATATTCTATGAATGTTTTTGCATTATTATGAGAAGAGGAGCAGAGGAAGTCTATGTATGTGGAATCCGTGGAATTAAATCAATATCGTAATTATGATTCCGTCAAAGTGGATTTCTCCCCGGGGATCAATATCCTTTATGGGGATAACGCCCAGGGAAAGACGAATCTGCTGGAGGCTATCTATGTGAGCGGGACCTCCAGGTCTCACCGGGGGACCAGGGACCGTGATCTGATCCGGTTTGATCAGGACGAGGCACACATCCGGCTTATGTTTCGGAAAGAGGATTTAAGCCACAGGCTGGATCTCCATCTCAAGAAAAAGAAAGCCAAAGGAATCGCCATCGATGGTCTTCCCATCCGTAAGGTCAGCGAGTTGTTTGGTATGCTTCATGTGGTTTTTTTCTCACCGGAAGACCTGTCCATCATCAAAAACGGTCCGGCGGAGAGAAGAAGGTTCATGGATATGGAACTGAGCCAGCTGGACCGGGGGTATTATGCTTTGATGGTTTCCTATCATAAACTCCTCCAGGAGAGGAATAATCTCTT
>CADBOX010000047.1 GCA_902796415.1 uncultured Lachnospiraceae bacterium | reverse complement strand
GCACCGTTCTCTTTGATGTATTCGAACAGCCATTTCTGGATCTTTGGATCAATATAGGAGATTTCGACAGCAACAGTGAACTGAAGTTGCTTTTGGTCGACGTAGTCGAGGAGGGGAGGTATCAGCTCTGTGAGGCGAATGAAACGCTGGATCTGTTTTGAACTATCTCCAAGTTCTTCTGCTAATAAATCTCTTGAGACCTTTCCGGGTAACTTCTGGCCATTTTGACCAGAAGTCAAATCATTACGGCGACCCTGCCTTTTCATAGCGTCTAACTTCATCTTATAGGCAAAAGCTTTCTCACTTGGAAGAAGTTCCTCTCGTTGGATGTTGGAATCGACCATCTTGACGATGGCTTCGTCGTCGGTCATTGCGCGGATGATGGCAGGAATTGTGTCTATACCGAGGAGCTCTGCAGCATGCATGCGGCGATGGCCGGAAACCATTTCGTAGACGTCGTTGCCGATAGGGCGGATGAGGACAGGAGAGAGGATGCCATTCACCCGGATGCTCTCCAAAAGATCCCGCATTTTGTAATCATCGAGAACTTTGAAGGGATGGTTCCTGAAGGGCCGGATCTTCTCAATCTCTATATCCATTGCAGATTCTTCGTTGGTGACACCCAGAAGCTCATTGACAGGAGCAAGTTTGATCTTCTGGCCAGGTCTGGTTTTCATAAGCAGAGGACCTCCTTTGTGAGATTGGAATAACTCTGTGCAGCTTTGCTTTTGGGAGCATACCGGTAGATGCTAACGCCTTCAGCACTGGCTTCAGCGACCTTGACAGAAAACGGAATATAAGTTTCCATGACGCCGATACTGGAGCCGTAAGCCACGCGAATCATTGTGGTGATATCCTTGGCTAAATTGGTCCGATAATCTACCATGGTGATCAAGATGCCTCTGACGGTCAGAGACTTGTTAAGGCGCTTTTTAACGACAGAGATAGTTTTAATTAGCATTTGAAGCCCTACGACTGGCAGGTAGGCGGCCTGGACGGGGATAATGATCTCATCAGCGGCAACGAGGGTATTGATGGTTACGACGCCCAGGGAGGGCATGCAGTCAATCAGGATATAGTCGAAGGAGTCCCTGATCGAGTCAACATATTCCTTAAGGATCATCTCGCGGCTCATGGCATTTCCAAGGGAAACTTCTAGCCCGGAGAGTTCCATGTTCGCGGGGATCAGAGTCACGCCCTCCTCGTGGTGAAGGAGACCGATGTCTGCAGGGAGGGCTTCTTCATTAATAACGCGCATCATGATCGTCGCCAGGGTATCAGGAATACTGTCGGGATCCGGGTGGCCCAGACTGGCAGTGAGGTTTCCCTGGGGGTCGGCGTCGATCAGGCAGACTCTTTTACCCTCCCGGGCGAGCCCAATTCCAAGATTAGCCGCGACAGTGGTCTTGCCCACACCACCTTTCTGATTTGCTACAGCAATAACAAGAGCCATTTTTAATTCTCCTTTCTTTTCACATATCACATATTAAGTAGAGGTATTTCCAATACTCCAGGCCGGTAATTCCGATGTATATGGTTTTGGGGAACCATAAGAACAGTCTTCATTACAGGGAGATGCAGATGAATACCAGAGCATCGGGAGAAAAACCTCCTCCGTAATGATTCTGAGATTTGCTCCCTGTTGAATATACCTTTCTGCTCGGATTCTTTTATTCGACTTTCCGCCAACAATTGTATTTTTTCGATAATACCCAACTACCAGATAGTCGGTCTCTTTGGTGACATTTTTCTGCGGGATACCGCCTAGGTCGTGAATCAAATCAAACATTGCCTTTCTTTTGTAAAATACAAGTGTCCCCGTAATGGCAATACGTTTGCCTTTTATAGATGTCTCCTTTTTTATAGATTTCATGGTATTTCCGTTCCATTCATAGATGTTCATCAGGAATATAGGTAGATAAGAGTAATGACGCTGATACCTACCCGGAATGAAGGAAGGTATCAGCCGATAACACGGATCATCCTTAGAAATAATGTTCCCACCGTCAAGAATTTCCCCCCAAGCAGAGAATCTTTTCTAAAGTCTTCTCGACAAGTTCACGAGGAAGCATATTGTTCTGACGTTTGTTCCTGGAACAATTCTTCCAGTCATTTATGGTGATCTGGGCGATACCCCAGCTATTGACGGTCTTAACGACTTCCGACTGCTTAAGATTGTCAAGAGAGGGTATCTGATACAAACCGGCACGATATCCCATAAGAATCGAAAGGAGAATCTTCCGGGGAAGATCTTTCCCGATATACCCCTTGGTCTGGACAGTGGACTTTATTTTCACACGTTCCAGATCTGCAGTGACTTTCACACAATCTTCGTTTTGCATGGTGCTTCTGTAGTTGAGAAACTCTTCAGCATCATTGAAGGGCCGAGTATCGAACTCTGCAATGACTGTATCCACATGAAAACGGCCATCCACACTGTCATAATGAACAGGAGTATCAGTAGCAGTTTCTACAATGGGGCAACGCTTATAATCAAAATTCATTGATAGTTGTCGGATAGACTCGGAGACATGGAAGTCATGTTTACGTTCAACGATCTCGGAAAACTTCGTCCATACCTTTGTCGGGCATTTGAGCTTTCCTTCACGATTCAAGACAGCGACAATATACGCATCCCTGTCAGCTCTGCTGTCCTTGACCTCACCAGTAATATAGGAGTTATGTGCAAGCACACCTTCATCATTGACAGCAACATT
>CADBOX010000046.1 GCA_902796415.1 uncultured Lachnospiraceae bacterium | reverse complement strand
CCCTGCATGATAAGGGTGTGGGCAATCCCCATGTGCACATCATGCTGACGATGCGCGGGATTGACGATCATGAACAGTGGATGCAGAAACAGAAAACCGTTTTTGCAAATACCCGCGATGAACAGGGCCGCGCGGTCTATGATCCTTCGCTTCCATGCTACGATCCGAAGGATAAAGAACACACTTCGCAGTACCGCATTCCTGCGCTTGATAAAGACGGTAATCAGAAGAAGCGGGAGCGAAAAGGAAAGGGGACGGAATATCTATGGGAAAAGATCTCTATCCCGGCAAACGACTGGAACAGCCACGCATTAGCGGAGATATGGAGGGCTTCCTGGGCAGAGCACTGTAACAGATATCTTGACCGTGAACATCATATTGACCACCGCAGCTATGAACGTCAGGGACTGGATCGGATACCGACCATTCATGAAGGCGTGACTGCCCGACAGATGGAGAAAGAGGGAAAGATTTCTGAAAGGTGCGAGATCAACAGGGATATTCGCCAGCGTAATCTCCTTCGGCAGCAGCTTAAGGAAATAGCAGCGGAACTGACCAGACTGGTAACAGAGAAAGCGAGGGCGTTATATGAGCGAATTAAAGAATTTAGAAGAAATACTCGAAATGCTGAACGCGCAGGAACAGATGCAGGATATCCTGGAGAAACAGCAGGACGAGATCGAGGGACTCTTGTCGGAGAATCGGGGTTTAAAAGAACAGCTGGACGAATCAATGAGCTTAAACGAACAGCTGGACGGACAGGTGAAGAAATTGACAGGACAGAATCGGAAATTGCAGGAACAGATCAGAGAATTAAAGAGTTAAGGCAGCTTGCTGCCGGAAGGGAGGCAGAGCGCAATGAAAGACTACGAAAGCTCAAAGAAAGACGAAATGCTTACAATTCTGGAAGAATTGCAGGACGAGAACGAGAAACTGCAGGATCAGATATCAGAAGCGCAGCAGACGACGTCTCAGCTTTTATCCGAAAACTCCGTGCTGAAGAGCGAACTGCAGAAGAAAAGCGAGACGATAGTTTCACTGAACGGTCAGATCGAGAGGCTGAACGGGAGCGATCTCGTGCTGAAGAAGAACGAGCAGCTCGTGCGGCAGAACAGAGAGCTGCAGCGCAGCGCGCAGAACGCCAGGGAAGAAGCAGAGGCCGCGGTATCGGCCGCTGAGAAGGAATATGCTGCCAGAGAGCAGAAACTCAACAGTCAGATGCGCGAGGCGGTCAGGCGGGAACAGATCGCTCTTGATATGGAAATCAACTACAAAGATAAAGTTACTGAAGAAGCCAGAAGGATTACCGAAAAAGCCCGGGCGTTAGCTGAGGAGGAATGCAGAAGGAAAACCGTTAAAGCGGAAAACAAATACAGGGAGAAGCGGGATGCCTTTTATGCGGTAACGATTGGCAGTCTCCTGTATTCTTTCCTCGCAACGATCCTGACAGCCTGCAATTCCACACGCTTTACGACCGATGCTGCTTCTTTTGCATCCTTTTTGTGGAAGTTGATCACCGGAGCATTTCGAATGGCCGTGGAAGCATGTAAAACGGTCTGGAACGTGAAAGAGATGATTCCTTATCAGCCGATCAACCACATCGTTGCCGCGATCCTTGTAATCACTGTCTTTGTTCTGATAACAGGACTGATTTACGGATTGACCGGGTTTATCATTTATGAAGCGGCCTGTTTCTATCATGAGGAATTCTGGGATCTGATAAGCGGTGTCGTCGCGCTTTTCAGCATGGGGCTTCTTGTCTGGTCTGCGGATAAACTCACCTGGATTACCTGGAATCTTATCTTGGTATGGCTGCTGATCCATGGCGGTTATGTTCTGATCCGAATGATGGCATCCGGCAGTAGGAGCAACTGAAATTATAATGAAAAAAGGAGAGGCCGCAGCCCCTCCCCTGGGAAGAAACATCATTTCTTCACCGTGATCTTCACTTTCTTCGTTGACTTCTTGTAACTCTTATTCCCGGCAAATGTGATAGTTGCCGTATACTTTCCTTTCTTCTTCAGATTCTTGATCTTGAAGGTGGCCTGTCCCTTCTTGTTCGTCTTAGCTGTATAGGTCTTGCCATTCACCTTCAGGGTGATCTTTACGCCCATGACGGGAGTCTTCCCGCTCTTTAGCGTTACCGTGTAGGACTTTGTTTTCTTCTTTACCTTGTAGAATTTGTTCTTGGCGGTTATCTTTGTGGCTTTGGCTGTGGTTTTCTTTGTATCTTCTTTCTTTGTGAGCTTTGGAATAATCTCTGTCTGTTTTTCCCCACAGACCGTACATGTACGTTCTTTTGTTCCCGTAGCACTTGTTGTTGCAGCTTTAGTCGTTATCCATTCTGTATAAGTATGGCTCGTCAACTTCGGTATAGTTTCTGTCTTCTTCATGCCACAAATGCTACATGTAAACTCCTTAGTTCCCGCTTCTTTACATGTAGCTGCTTTCGTCTCGACGCCTTTGTCCCATGTATGATTTGCGCACGTAAATGACCAGTCTGAAGATACTGTTCCCGCTGGAGACCAGGCATTTGACGACAGATCAATATGCAGACAAGGGCGGACAGATGTTTGCTTATCATTGATGTTATCAGTGCTCATTCCATAAGAGACAAAGCCATCATCACCAACATGCATGATTCTACAGGAATCAGTATAATTATTCATGTCCCGACCGGTCGTACGAAGCCACCATTCACCGTTTCCCTCTTTCATTTGTGCATAAAGCATGGATTTATAACTGCTGTAATATCTATCATCCTCATACACATATGTACGCGCTCCAAGACTTTTTGCATATGCTGATGCCTTCGCTTGTCTGAACTGATCAAAGTCATGACCATCTGGAAAACCATAAGCCGCCGTTTCTACTTCTTCATTTGACAGTAGATAGATCCAATCTTTTGTATTTTCTCCTACATTATTAATGACTGTTGAACTCTTTATGGCACCTTTCTCACTACTATTAAATGCTGCATTATAAAACGTACTGTTCAGCCAGGATCGTAAAGAGCATTCAGACCATGTTGCTCCAGAATCGGTGTCGTTATACGGCTTACAGTCCAGGCATTGATCTGCTAACAGAAATGCATCATTTCCATTCACAGACAATACCCTCCACTTGATCTGATCCTTTGAATTGTTATTACTCTGATAATAATGGCCTAAATAAACACAATCCCATGTTGTAACGGAGTATTCTTCATCGTCATCATCCAAAAGAGTTACTATTGAAGGGTTCTTCAGAGTTACTGCCTGTACTTTAACGCTTCCTACACATAACAACAAGGAAGCCGCAAATAAAATCGAAAATAACATTACTGCATATCTTTTCATTTTCATTTCCTCCATGGTGCTACAATATCGAAGAATCTACTCAACATAGGTAAGCTCATTTATCACATGTCGCCGGATGCATCTATCTCACCCACATTTAAACATATCGTAAAATGTTTTTTACTTCTTCAACGGAAATCTGCAGCACCCTGGCTATCACATCAAAGCCGATCCCTTCTTTATGCATTCCCTGGGCATCACGTATCATTCGTTTCCTGTCGCCTTCCTTTTTTCCATCATTTCTGAACAGTTCCATCGTTTCGGCTTCATTATATTCCGTTAACAGCATACCGCTCACCTCCACTTTGTGGGCATCGAGGAAAGGCTTGATCGCGAAATCCTTTGGCATATCTGCCATCGCCTTATCCACGGCGTCTTCAATTTCCATTTTTTTCCGGTTGTTCCGGATCTCTTGCATGAGCCAGGAATATTCCTTCAGCGGTTTACAGGTATCCAGCAGTTTTTGGTTCTTTCCATGGTTGATATTGAGCATCCGAACAGTAACCTCAATATCCGGTTTTGCTCCTTCCGGAAAAGAGTCGCTCAGCCTGAGTATGGTTTCATCCTCTGCCTCTGTCACGCCATTGTAAAAGACGATCAGCTTTGGAACCGGGAGCTGAAGCAGCTCATTTCCATATTTGTTCAGCCCGTTCCCCTTTATGTACTTCTCATACAGGTTGCCGGCGTACTGCATCATTCTGAGCGGCATGTTTGGGTTGTATGAACTTTGCTGTTCATAAAGATTCATGTCATCTGTGAGCAGGAAAGACGTGTCATTGTGCATGCCAAGGTACAGGACTTCCTTGATTGTGTTGATCTGTACTTTATCCGGATCAGTATAGTCCGTACCGTTGATGGCATTGTAAAGGCTGAGTGTCCACACCTTGTTTTCTTCACTGCCGAAAATGAAATTAAACAGCCGGTCCTTGTATTCCCGCTGAACCATTGTCATAAAAAACACCACCTCAGTAAACACAATTAATAAGAGGGCGGTCATCCGCCTGATTAAATTGTATCTCAACAGATTCCATTTTTCAATAAGAATAGGAGCCGAAAATCGTCACACCCCCACTGTAAAACTGTGGCTTGTTTTATTCCGTTGAGTCTTCATCTAATTTGTCATAAGCTTCCTGCAATTCTTCGATTTTACTTTTAAGCCGCAGTTTCTGCATTTCTTTTGATGTTCTGTCAATAATCGCCTGTGGATAATTCCATTTCCAGTCATGATATGCTTTTATAATAGCTTCTTTCTCGTCCTCGGAAGCAGCTGCCTGCAGCTCCGCCTGCATAGCTATATAGGCCTGATACCATTCCTTCATGTGCGCATATATACTTTCCCGGAAATCCACAGACAGGCATAGGCCTGGAGCACGGTCTTTGGGAGTCTCTTCTATCTTCATGTTGAAATGCTCCTCCAGTTCGAAGAAGGCATACATAGCCCCGAGAGAACTGGTTGTATTGGGATCTACCAGTGCCAGGGTGCTTACACCCAGAGCTGCGGCAATGCTTTTCAGCATATCTGCTTTGGGCTTTCTCGCCCCATTTTCGTATTTCTGGATCCTGTCGGCATTAAGCCCTACAAGTTCTCCGAGTTCAGACTGAGAAAGGCCCTTTTCCATTCTGATTTTCCTAATCCGATGCCCAATCCTGGAAGCAGCAGTTTCATCGTTAAAATCCATCGGATCCTGACCGAATGGGTTTTTTACTATAATCATAGTTCAGTTTCCTTTCAAAT
>CADBOX010000045.1 GCA_902796415.1 uncultured Lachnospiraceae bacterium | reverse complement strand
AGTAGCAGGTATGGATTTGAGCGGACTGGATCTTCGTAAAATCTGCCTGTTTAATGAGTGTTGCAGCAAGAAGGGAACGTATGATAATTCTTATCTGGCTGCTGATTTTTCAAATTCCTGGATCAGTGAAGAGACATTTACCTCTTCAAAACATAAAGAAGATGTGACTGACATAATGTATCGTCAGACGAGGTGCTTTACGTATGACGGGCATACACTCAAATGTCACGATCTTGAAACTGGAAAGGTAATCATAACCGTTCAGATAAACAGGAGAGAAATCGATGTAGCGGACGAGATTACCGGCAAAAGAGAATCCCCGTTTATGCTTTATGCATCCAATAACGGGAAGTGGTGCTGTTATGCACATAATAACTGCGATCCGAAACAACAGGGATGCATAGAACTGATTGAGGTGGATTCCGGAAACACGAAGAAACTGTTTCCGTCTGTACGAAGTGACATTGTTACTACACTTTCCTTCACAGAAGACAGCCAACATATCATAGCTGTTTTTGATGATCACATGTACTGTGTGTTTGACCTGACACTGGGCAAATGCTGCAGGGAGTCAGATATCTATCTGGACGGGCGCCATTGGAAGGACCGCCGCCTTTATTGTCAAAAAATAGGAGACCCTGTGTATGCATGTGAGACCAGGGAAGAGGATGAGGCAACATCAGCTTCAGTTGTATTGCTGACTCATGACATGATGCAGGAAACAAAACTGTTTAGGTTCTCCTCGATCAAAGAACGTTCAGCACTGATTGTTTTTTCGCCCGAGCAGAAAGCGTTCATTTTTCATGATGATAAAAAAAGCCTCCTGCAGGTTTATGATATTGAGCTTGGCCAGATCAGAACGGTATTCCGGTCTGTTTCCAACGTTGGTGAACTCCCTCAAACACTTCATCTTTATCATGAAAGGCCTGCGGAGTGTCTGCTGCTCTACGAATATGAATGCTATCAGGTACCGTTTGGCCGTCAGGCAAAAGTAGGAAAATATGAAACGTACCATGTAAAAGAAGCCAAGACACTTTCCGGAAACCGGGATCTCTCGACGCAGCTGGCATTCAGACGTTTTTCAGGGTACTGCAGCCACTATGTACTGGTTGCAGATGAAGTTAACAATTACGAATGGGATCTGTTTTCTAATCATATACAACTGAAATATGACACGGAACAGACTGATATAGAAAACATGATTCCGGACCGCATTCATCGCAATATCATTCTTCTTCATTCAGACCTTGGGATAACTGTCTTCCATGAACTGGATTTTGATAAAACAATTCCTCTCAAGCTGGATGGTTTCTATATGAAGGCACATGATTATTCGGCCTCGACAGGACAGCTGGCTGTGCTATTTGTCAAACCTGGGCAGGCTGTGGTGGAGATAGTTACAATTGCTTCCGGTCAGAGTGAGATAGTTATATCGGAACATATCCCAGAGGAGACCAACTTTGAGGAGATGGATGTCTGCTATGACTCAGGCGGAAGAAGGCTGTTAATACAGCTACCTCATGCTTTGTATGAATACAGGACGGATAGAAAAGATCTTCATGAACTCCGGTTTGACCTGTTCCGGGAAGATGATATGTTCCTTCATGCCGGGTATGACCATGATCTCCTCAATGTCATTACTGGTTACCAGACCGTGGAAGCGCCATATGCTGTAATATGGTGTTCGCAGTTCAGAAGAGAAAAGGATCCGGAAAAAGGGTACTGCTATACATATTACCGGAGCTATCTTCTCCCTCAGCAAGAAGAATGGCTTGAACGGTTCATTCAGGACAGACAGAAGACAGCGGTCAGGATCGACGGAATCCTGAAAGACGAAATGGAAGACTTTGATCTCGGGCAGGGTTATGATGAGGAAGACTTGCTATTGTCTGAGTGGATGAATCACCATGATGTCATTATCCGTCAGGGGATATTGATTCCTCATGGGACTGATGACATAAACCTGTTTCTGACCGGATTTGATGATATGCAAAAAGCCAGGGAGAGATGGGATCGGGACAAGGAATACTTTAATGCTGTTCTGATGCTGGATGATATCCAGGAACTGGAAGAGCAGGAGAAAAAATACAAAGAAAATGCCTCATGGCCTGTAAGATACTATAAAGACAGGCTTTACTGCTTTGCCTGGAATCCCGACCTGTATCATCGCTCTTATCATGATATCGGATTCTCATATTATGATACAAAAACCGGAGCGTGCATTCTGATGACAGGAATCGAAACCTTGGAATTGAAGTATCTGAAACAGATCAGGAATGATGATCTTGAGCATTTATTTGAGAAGCCCGTGATCAACCCGAACGAGCCTGAACCCGGCTGGCCGACTTACAAAGTGGATTGGACTGCGGATGATGTACAGCCCTGGACGGACGATTATAATATTTATTACTTCAGAAAAGGCGAGTTTGGTCGGGTCAGCCGTTTTCCGGAAAACTGGGACTATAAGGCAAGGCAGATATATTATTCACCGGGTGTATGTGTGAAGAATTGCAGCTTTATAGGTGCCGTGTATGAGGGTGAAATAAAAGCAGTACTGAGACGGTCTGGGGCGATTGTGTAAAGCCCTTTATGTGCT
>CADBOX010000044.1 GCA_902796415.1 uncultured Lachnospiraceae bacterium | reverse complement strand
CCCTTCTTAAATACGCCAGGACGGATTGTGCCCATCTGTGGGAAGGAATCCGGGCAAAGGATAGTAGCCATAAGGTTTCCACCGAATGTAGGACGGGTCCATGCAACTTTTCCGCTCTCTTCGTCGATGTCTACGCCTGTACAGTCAGCGGTAAGACCGGTCTTTAAGAAGCAGGATACACGAGGTGCAAGGTCACGGCCATTGTTGGTAGCACCGATCATCATGGATGTAGGAGCATATTTCTCAACAACTGCGATCAAAGCTTTTCTGTAAGCATCTGTGGTATAGTGAGCATATTCTTCACCTTCCACAACGATAATCTGGTCAGCGCCATGTGCATTAACAGCATCAACTGCAGCCTGAACATTGTTTCCGATAATAACAGCGGAAAGAGCGCCGCCCTGTTTCTCAGCGATCTCTCTGCCTGGAGTAAGTAATTCTAAACCAACATTTTTTGCGGTTCCGTCTTCATTAGTCTCAACGAAAACCATTAAATCTTTTGTTTTTGCTTCCATTTCACTTACCTCCTGCAAATTATAATACACCAGCGTCGCTCAGTGCATCGTAAAGTTTCTTAGCGGAATCTTCAGCAGTCTCCTCCTGAATCTTCATACCGCCGGTCTTCTTCTGTGGAACATGTGTCTTCTTAACTCTGGTAGGAGAACCGTTCAGACCGATCTTAGTCTCGTCTAATACTAATTCTTCATCGGAAATTACCGGGATTTTTGCCTTGTTGGCAGCTAATTTACGTTTGATCGTCGGGAAACGAGGATCAAATGCCGGTTTTGTGAAGGTAACAACACATGGCAGCGGAGCAGAAAGAACTTCAATACCACCGTCAACCTCTTTGTTAACCTTGATTGTATCGCCTTCTACAAAAGCTTCCAGACCATATGTGATCTGTGGTAATCCAAGATGCTCTGCGAACTCAGGACCAGTCTGTGCTGTATCACCGTCGATAGCCTGTTTTCCGAAGAAGAATGCATCAAATTTGATTCCTTCTTTTTCTTCGATCATCTTAGCAGCTTCGCTGATGATATAACTGGTAGCTAATGTATCGGATCCGCCAAACTTACGTCCGGAGATAAGGTAAGCCTGATCTGCAGCGATAGCAACACATTCTTTTAATGCAGCCTTTGCCTGCTCCGGTCCCATGGACATAACAACGATCCTGGTATCCGGATCTTTGTCTTTGATTCTGGCAGCAGCTTCCAAAGCATAACCATCAAATGGGTTAACGATGGATGGTACTCCCTGACGGATCAGTGTGTTTTTTACCGGATCGATCTTAATCTCGTTAGTATCCGGAACCTGTTTTACACAAACAAGAATATTCATTGTGTCTCCTCCTTTTTTAATCAATATGTAACTTCTCAAAACTCATGATAGGCAGAGTTTCATTTATTAAATAAAGTCTGCTACATCTTTCACAGATCAGACTTTACTATACTGAATCATTTCAAGCCGGCCTTGAATGCCCGGAACTCTTCCACGGGGAACTTGGCACCTGTCCACAGCTCGTATCCCACAGCACCTTGCCAGAGAAGCATCCCGTCTCCTGTGACGATCTTGCATCCGGCTTCCTTTGCCTCCTTGAGCAGGCGGGTCTCGATTGGATTGTAAACTGCATCGGCAACCACCAGATCTTTGTGGAACATGGTCGCATCCTTGATCGGAGTGTCATCTGCATCCGGAGCCATACCGATGGAAGTACCATTGATAAGGATATCTGCATTTGCGATTTCCTCTTTCAGGGCCTCCATGTCATCCATGGCAAACGCTTTCACATCAAAATCCGGCATGGCAGCTTTGATCTTATTCACATTAATCACAGCCTTTTCAACAGTTCTGTTGAAAATCGATAAAGACTTGGCTCCCTCAAGGGCAACCTCCACCTCGATAGCTGTAGCCGCGCCACCTGCACCGATACATACAACCTTCTTATCCTTCACCTCAACGCCATTCTCTCTGAGATTGCTGATCATACCGGCACCGTCCGTGATATACCCGGTAAGAACGCCACCGTCATTCACCACGGTATTGCAGGCACCGATGATCTCTGCTGCCGGCGAAAGTTTATCGACATACTTGGCTGTTGCAACCTTGCAGGGCATCGTTGCATTACATCCTCTCATACCAAGAAGACGCATGGCATCCAACGCTTCTTTCGTCTGCTCTTCCTGAACCTCAAAACATACATAGGCGTAGTTCTGATCGTTATGTCTGAAAGCAAAATTATGCATAAGAGGAGAACCGGAGTGCTTCACCGGACTTCCGATGAGGCAGATTACTTCAGTAGCACCGTTGATTCTTTTTTCCATATCCGACCTCCTTTAACAACCGTCTTTTTTTGCAGTAAAAATATTGCAAAAACTGACCTAAAAATACACTTTTGATTCTACTATTTTTATTATACTACACAAAGTGTTAAAAAAACCAATAAGTTTTGCTATAAAAAAGGCATAGAATCCATCACATTTTCAGAATAATTCTAACAAACATAACAATAATAGTCAACAGAGTATATCTAACATATCTATTTATCGAGCAGACCAAAGGTTTTGGCCTCCACTTTGTCTTCTCCGAAAACATTTTTATCAAAATACAGATCCGTCTCATGATGTATCATATTATTCACATAATCATCGAAATCAATCCTGAGATTATAGAACTCAACCACCATCTTGGAGATAATTTTACCGTTGTCATCCGTCACGACCACATCGTAGGTGGACAGGCACAGGCCGGTCTTGATCTCTGTGGCTTCCGCATACAGCTTTTTCGGCATGTAGGCGGCATTGAGAAAATAGGCGGTGGCATTGGCAGTAGTTACTACCTTCCCTCTGGTAAGGGCCGCCGTGCCTGCCACGAAATCCGCCAGAATGAACAGCATTCCTCCGTGCACCGATCCGATGGGATTCATGTGGAAAGCCTGGCAAAGCATCTCCCCTTTCGCCCATCCCGGTTTGGCATCGGTCACTTTCATGGCCATGTGTTTGCTGACCGTGCCGCCGTTGTTACGGAAATTGATAATCTGGTCCATATGCTCCATGAAGTCAGTTCTTCTGTCTTTTTTAACGGGCTCTGTCCTTTTTGTATCCTTAGTATTTTCGCACATATTTCGATTCCTCCTATCCTGTAGCTACCATCTATAATGGTTTCTCCTCCAAAGATAAACGGATGATCTCATAAGTATCCTCCTCCGAGCCACTGTTATCGATCAGCCGGTCACTATGCCGGAGGTACTCCTCCTTCTTAAGCTGGTTCTTCATCACAGAACGGCTTTTTTCTTCCGAGTATCCCCTTCCGGCCATCAGCCGCCGGATCCTGGTTTCTTCATCGGCATAAACATACCATAATTCGTCCAGGTATTTCATATACCCGCATTCGATGAGCAGGGCTGCTTCCAGGGCAATGAAAGATATGCTTTCATCTTTCTGCATCTCCTCCAGCCTGGCCACTACTGCCTTTTCGATATTGGGATGGGAAATCTGATTCAGCATCTCCAGCTTCTCTTTATCAGAAAACACAATTTTAGACAATCTGGGGCGGTTGATCTTTCCGTCTTCATCCAGGATATCTTCCCCGAAGACCTTCACGATCTCTTTGTAATTCGCCCCTCCGGGAGCCATCAGTTCATGTCCGATCAGGTCTGCGATGATCAGCCCGGCATTAAATCGGTCCTTCAATATATTCATAACCACAGTTTTTCCACATCCCGTACCGCCGGTTATGCCTATCACTTTTTTCCGTTGTTTTTTTTCCGTCATCATGAATTGCCCCCTTGATATTTTTGACCTTTATCTGATAATATGCTATCATATATTAACATATTATTCGTATTAAAAACGCAAATTTATTAAAAAACAGCAGTGAGGTAACAAATATGAGCATAGCAATTTATCCCGGTACATTTGACCCACTGACCCGTGGCCATCTCTATGTGATCCGCAGAGCCTCTGTCATCTTTGACAAAGTTGTGGTGGGCCTGCTCAATAACAGTGCCAAGAATCCTCTCTTCTCCGTGGAGGAAAGGATGAATATGATAAAAGAGGTCACATCGGACATCCCCAATGTGGAGATCATCCCCTTCAATGGTCTGCTCATGCAGTTCGCCATCGAACAGAAAGCCAATGTTATCCTGAGAGGAATTCGCACCGGGGGAGAATTTGAATTTGAGCTGATGAACGCACATGCAAATAAGAAGATTGCGCCAGAGGTTGACACCCTCTTCTTCCCCTGTGATATCAATTATTCCTGTGTCAGTTCCAGCATGGTTCGTGATGTGGCCGCCTACGGCGGCGAGATCCGGGATTTCGTGCCGGATTCTATCGCGAAAAAGCTCTACCGGAAGCTGAAAGAAAAAGGTCTCAATAAAGTTTAATGGAAAATATAATAATCAAGGTCTGCATCGTCCGCAAGGTTCATAACCCTTGCGGATGATTTCGTCTCTGCTCTCTTTTGTCACTTCCTTATTCTTATCTTTCATATCATTGACACTGTCGCAGGAAGGCCGATGAAACTTATTCGTATTGGTGTTAAGCACGTAGCTTCCTTCCGTTTCCCTCTCTTCCTCAGTCATGAGGTTTCTGTCAGCAGATTCCGTGCTCTCTGTGTTATCTTTTATCACTTCTTGTTTATCCGGCATCTCATAATCCGGATCCAATCTACTGTCACCGGTCTTATAGTCAATGATCACTCCCGGTTGCACATTGTAGGCATAGATATGAAAGGATACTGACTCTCCACGGTCTTCCACAGAACATGCCTCCATGATCACGCCGGAGGCCAGCAGGTTTTCTCCCTCAAAAACCGGGGTTACCCGGTAGAGGACATGATTGCCCGTCCGGCGGACATAATCCAGGATCTGAAGTTCAAAGGGCTGCATTCCCTCCGTATTCAGATAGCGGGTTCCGGTGATGAGATTCTTCTCGTTGGCATTTTCCCCCGTAAGGGAATAAGCGATCAGATGACAGCGATTGTACAGATAGTTTCCTTCGATCAGGTCGTGATAATTAACCAGCTGCCAGCCTGTGGGATGAACTTCCCCGATGGGTCCCCTCTCTTCAAGAGGCATCGTATCCGGACACACGTTGGCGTAGGCCCTGCCGCACCTGCCCAGGGAGTCCAGCTTACTATACTTTTCAAAGGCCTCTGTGGTGAAGTCATCCTCTGTGAAAGAGGGCTGATTTCCATTTAATTCCACGTAGGGAGACCCGCTGTAGGCGGGGATTGTTTCTTCTATTATAT
>CADBOX010000043.1 GCA_902796415.1 uncultured Lachnospiraceae bacterium | reverse complement strand
AGAAAATCAAACGCGAAAAAGGAATGTGCTTCGGATACTGTGCGGCACCGGAATGGGATACATGCAAGGCGATCAACATGAACAAAGCAGGTGCCAAAGACCAGACGATCAACGTATGGGCAAACAATTCAGCCAGCGACAAAAAGCCCTGCAATGATATAACGTTCCTCTGCTTTTCAGTTGAGGATGACGCAGTAGCTACTGGACTTGTTCTGGTAAAAAAATGATAAAGAATTAAAGATAATATCAGGAAGCACTACACTAAAGTGTTGGGACAGGGGGACGTTTCTCACTGTCCCAGCTGATAGCTGGGACAGTGAGAAACGTCCCCCTGTCCCTTATTTGTATGATTTTGTTTATTGTCAATTCATCTCTTATAAATCTCTCATATCGCTCTCATAAATCCCCGCCCGAAAATCAGGCCTACTATAACGATCGGCAGCCACACAGCATGAAATGCACCGAAAAGTACTGCCAGCACAAACAACAGCGGGCAGATGCAAAACAGCCCCAGACCAAACAGGAACTTTGTCAAGCCCCACGCAAAACGAAGACTTGCGCCGATCAGAGAAATAAGAATCATTATCATAAGTATAATCATCATCCACACCTCACATTCCGAAACATACACCCGGCAGAATAGCCGTCAATAAAAGAATCCGTCACTCAGAGAAATCCTCCGGCTTTTCCGGCATAATAACCGCTGCAATTATATAAGCCAGGATTCCTGACCCACCTGCCACAGAGAATAATACAAATCCAAGTCTCACGACTGTCGGATCAATTTCAAAATACTCAGCGATTCCGCTGCATACACCTGCAATGATTTTATTATGACTTCTGTAAAGTTTCTTCATTGTAATATTCCTTCCTTTCCCGGATAATTATTATACTCCGGAATATTTTACTTTCCGGACTTCTCTTTCCTTTTGACAGGTACAGTATACCCGGGAAAGATAAAGAAAAAAGGTGGGGAAGATTAAAAGAAGGTTAAAAAGCTGCTCTCAGTCACACATAGCGTATCCTTCTCATGCCTGCTTTCCGAAAACGTCATATCACACTTCTAAGCGTCAAGTTTCAAAAGCTGATGTCTCCTGATATACATATTAAAGTCACCTCACTGTCTATAATAATATAAACACAAAATTTCATATTATCAAGAGTTTTGCGTTTTGGTGAAGTAAAAATAGAGGACATCACCTCCGGCTCCCCTGTTTTTGATGCTGATTATTCTTGGTTTTGACATATGCTCTCGATCCATTCCCTGCGCTTGATTGCAGAAAGCCACTCTTCCGGAATGGAGTCATATCCGTAATACAGTCCGGCCAGTCCTCCGGCGATTGCACCAACGGTGTCGGTATCGTCTCCAAGGTTAACTGCCCTCAAAAGCGCCTGATCAAAACTGTCGGTTGTAATCAGAGACCATACGGCAGCTTCCAATGCATCCACGACATATCCCGTACTCTTGATTTTGTCTTCAGGCAGGGACTTAAAAATATCCAGATCCTTCAGCCGGTCATAGTAATGCAGGTTCTCCTTGTCAGTGAGACAGGATTCATAGAATGTGAACCCTTGCGTGAGTCCTTCCTGCATTCTTTCCCTCAGAGAACCATCTCCGATCAGGATCTTCTTAACCATAAAGAAATACAGGCCGCATGCAATATTCGAACGGATATGGGCGTGAGTAAGCCCACCGACAGAATGAATGGCATCGATCGCATCACGATCAGTGTACATCCCACTGGTTTCCATGACAGTGCAGTAAATACAGGCAGGCATGATTCGCATCAGGCTTCCATCTCCGTTATTCCATTCCTCATCGCCACCGCATTTCTTTGCTTTTCGGTTTTTTCTGTAACGATTGATTGCCTGCATAGTGCCGCGGCCGATATCGTAGGATTCCCCATACGGAGTAAATTCTCCGTCGTAGAGCCATTTCATAAAGTTTCCCATGATATCATCCAGATCGATCTTTCCTGTGCGGCGGATGCTTTCCAGCAAAGCGATCGTCAGACTGCTGTCATCTGTCCATGACCCTTCCGGAAGATTGAACGTGCCATATCCGCGCATACCGGTAACCGGGTGCCGGGCAACTTCTTCCCTGGATTCAAATTGTACCGGGCAGCCAAGAGCATCTCCGACAACTACTCCCATGATTCCATTCAGCCAGATATTGGTATTTTCAGTCATACAACCATCTCCTTCACTTAAATTCTTTGGATTATGAACCTATCATACCACACGATAAAACACGAACGGTCGTTTCTCAGGCGACTCCGAACGGAACAATCGTTAATCCTATTTCTCATGTCAGGTTTATAAAGAAAAAACTGAGCCATGAAAGCTTTTGCGGAATCAGTCTTCAAATTACATGATTCTCTTACCGTTCGCATTCTGTCAGTTTCGTGAACTCCCTGGTGGCAATAGCACTTTTCGCAAAGGCATGATATAATAATGCTGCATCGTTGAATCGTCACACAACAGGGAGGAAGGAGTTTATCTTTTAAGCGCGGCACCGCTGAATCCGGGCGGTGCGGAAGGATCGCTATGCAGAGCTGTATTGAAAGAAGCTGAAAGATGATTGGTAGGAAAAATGGGTTTATTTGATTTCTTTTTAAAACTAACGCATCCGTCAAAGAAACCAGGATGGGCTGAGACAACAGCATATTTTACAGGGGATGTCAGAAAGGCCTTAAAAGGGAGAACAGGCCCTTTTTATCCCAGGGTTAAGAGCAGCTATCAACCAGCTGAATACAACGAATATAAAATCAAATTCTATGTTGAAGACAGGGAGATGACGGGATGGTATATATTTCATCCATGTCCGGATCCAGAGCCTGAGGAAATCCAGCGGATGCATATAAAGATAAGATATAACAAAAGGAGGCCTTGGAGGTTTGAGTGAGACAAGGGGACAGACCCTCGTCTGTCTCCCAACGTTGAGGTCAGATAACATAAAGAATTGAAATGTTTATACTTGGGAAGTTCACATATATCTGTCTCCAAATACCTATTTGCATAAACGTTGGTGTCAAGTACCATAAACTGAATACCATTGTCCAACACTCTGATCTCTTTACTCTTCCGCCAGGACGCGCTCTGTGATGTTGGCACCCCAGGAAGGGTCCCTGTTCTCAAACGCCTCTTCCCATGCCGCTTTGTTTCCTTCGATATACTTTTCCATCAATGAAATCACCTCTGCAGACAGGAATTTGAAGATTGTTCCTGAATAATCTGTTCTAATACATCAACTGCATTAGCGACCATCTGTGGACATAACTCAGTAAACAGGTTGTGGGTTCTGGCGTACTCCACACCTTCCACGGTTGAAATATCACAGCCAAGCAAATCATTACAGATATACGAGCCACTGATCTCAGCAAAGCCTTCCATCATTTTATCGTTTACCGTGTTTGCGGTTTCCCTGCTGACCGGGTCTTCTTTATCATACTGCCCATATAATGCACCAAGAACCATCAAGGCCCCTATACAGGCACCGCAGACTTCACCCTTTCTCATGCCACTTCCAAAACAAGCTCCCAGTTTTAATGCCTGTACTTCCGTCAGCCCACACTCCTCAGCAAATGCTGCAAGAACTGCTTGTGAGCAATGATATTTTCTTTCAAATATTCCTAAAGCTATTTCTTTATGTGTCATTGCAGTAGCCTTTCCGTTTTTTTGCTGTAACAATCAATGCCATGGCTTCATT
>CADBOX010000042.1 GCA_902796415.1 uncultured Lachnospiraceae bacterium | reverse complement strand
TTAAGCTCAAGACCCGTTTTTACAATCTCCGCCTTGTTCATATTTACGAAGGGAGCCTCAATCTTGAGCTGGCGGCCTGACCCTTCCCAGATTGCTTCCCCCATGGCCTGATTAAAAACCGGGGAACAATCGGGGTAGGCTGCCCCGGCGGCATCGTCAGCGTGCGCCCCATAAAAGATAACCTGGCAGTCCTTACTCAAGGCGATGCTGGCAGCGCTGGACAGGAAAAGACCGTTCCGGAAAGGCACATAGGTGCTCACCGGCTTCTCCCCCCCTGTTTTTTCTATCTGTTCCCCATAGCTTTCTTCCGGGATTTCCTCGGTGGACTGTTGCAGAAGGGAGCAATTACTGTATTGAAAAATCTTGGTCAGGTCGAGAAACAGCTGTTCCACCCCATAGTAACGGGCTACATCCACAGCTGCTTTGATCTCTTTATCGTGTTTCTGTCCGTAGGAGATTGATAAGGCAATCACATTTTCTTTGCCATATCTGCTGACTGCAAGTCCCAATGCCGTGGTGGAGTCCACCCCGCCACTGGATAAAACCAATGCTTTCATTCTATTTCCTCCTACTTAAGATATATCTGGAAGGCAGGATCGTCCTTGAACTTGCCGCGGAGTTCCGCCGTGAATGTTTTCGTGTTGTTTTTCTTGATGCCCCGGGCCGTCACGCAGCTGTGGCATCCTTCGATGAGAACCGCCACATCCTCCGAGCCCGTGACCTCCGTCATGATATCAGCGATATCCTGTCCGATCTTCTCCTGAATCTGCAGCCTCCGCCCTACCATATCGCAGATGCGGGCGATCTTGGATAAGCCGATCACCCTGTCCGTAGGAAGATAGGCCACCGTGGCTTTCATGTCATACATCAATGCCATATGATGTTCACAGTAAGAAAACATGTCGATATCTTTCATCACGACGACACGTCCTCTGTCTCCCACGTCCATACCTTCTTCAAAGGTCTTGCCGAACATCTGGGCAATCTCATGGTTTGTATAATTCATCCCTGCAAACACTTCTTCATACATCTTGGCAACCCGTGCCGGTGTCTCCACCAGCCCCTCGCGGTCCGGATCGTCACCCAAGGCGATGAGAATTCCGCGGATGTGCTCTTCGATGGCTTTTTTATCAATCATACTAGACGCCCCTCCTCTCTGGATCCCAGATCACTTTATGCATCTGGATCTGTAATCTTGCGTCATTTATCTGATGTCGGATCATATATTCCACCATGTCTGCCGGCTCGATCTTTCCAAATACCGGGCTGAAATAGACATGACATCGATTGATCAGATCATATTTTTCTATGATTTCCGCTGCCCTGTCCATATCTTCCGGAGAACCACAGACAAACTTAACCGTGTCCTCTTTCTTAAGGATCAGGAAGTTACCGGGAATCATGGCGTGTTCCCACAGGCTGGATGGCAGTTTATAATCCATGGTAAAGACAGGCCGGTTTTTATCAGAAAACATTTTCAGATCCACCGCGCCGTTGGTCTCCACCTCAACCCTGAGTTCTTCATCCTCCGTCAGGAGTTTTAGAAGCCGGTTCATGTCCTGCTGCAGCAGGGGTTCTCCTCCGGTCAGGGTCACATTTTTTATCTTAGTGGATTTTACATAGTCATATAAATCCCGGGGAGTTTCTTCCACATATGGGCAGTCCGGTTCATTAGCCCACATGGTATCACAGTAACTGCATCGGAGATTACACCCCTTGAAGCGGAGAAAGACAGCCAGTTCTCCCGCTCTGGGGCCCTCTCCGTTAATGCTGACGAATTTTTCTACAACTCTCATGGGTTTATTCAACTCTCCTGATATGCCGCACAGTTATTGGGAGTCTCGTACACCTCCACCCTGTGGACATCCAGACCTTCCTCTTCTAATTTTTTATAAAAATAACAGGCAAAATTCTCGGCAGTGGGGCGGAAAGGAACCTCATAGATCTTGAAATTCTCTTCCTTAAAAGCCAGGATGGTAGCCGGTTTCAGTGATCCCTTTTCGTAGATGAGACAATGGTCCAGCTCATCACAGTATATCTTCAGAATCTCCTTCAGATCTCCGAAATCCACCAGCATCCCGCGGGTCTGCTGACCTTTCCCTAAAGTCTGGCCTTTGATCTCCGCGATCACTTTCCAACGGTGCCCGTGTATATTTCTACATTTGCCCTCATAGCCCTCCAGAAAATGGGCCGCATCAAAATTACCCTGCGTCTTCAGAAAATACATAAATCCCCCTAAATAATCATTACCTGTTATAAGTAAAAAAGTCCCCTGGGCAGACCAAGGGACATAATTATTCCTTATATGCCCTAGTTTTGTTTAACGACAGGATGGTACAAACGAACTGTCGGTCATGAAGGAATCAATTAAGACTCTTATCATGACTGGGGAATTATAACATGACATCTGTTATTTTTCAAGTGGGAATCCATATTCTTATCCGGTATCTAGATTTCATTTCTCCACACTATATAATGCCGGTCGATCCATTTGATGAGAGCGATACCCGCCATGGCGATCATAGTCAGGACCAAAACCGATGCATAGACGGCGGGACCGTTCATGCGGGTCACCATCAGTTTACTGTAATATCCCAGGCCCCGGGTGGCTCCCAGCCATTCTGCCACGGCTGCTCCCACCACTGCCCAGGGGAAGGTGATCTTCAAGGAGGTCATGAGATTGGGCAGGGCTGTGGGAAGCTTGATCTCACGGAATATCTGCCAGCCGTTTCCCCCGTAAGTGTCCATTAATTCCAGCATCTCCCGGCTGCTAAGCCGGAGTCCATCGTAGGTATTGACGGCAATGGTGAAAAAGGTTCCCAGGATGATGGCGAGGATCCTTGCTCCCATGGTGTAACCAAACCACAGGACAAAGAGCGGGGTGATACACATCACCGGGATCGTCTGGGTCAGAATGATCAAAGGGTAGATGACTGCCTCCAGAACCGGGGACCGGTCCATGAGGATGGCACAAAGAATCCCGATCAGAACCGACAGGAGGAATCCTGCCATCACGGCTGCCAGAGTTGCCGGCATCTGCTGGATCAGCAGAGTATTTCTCAGATCCCACAGGCACCGCAGGATGCTGACCGGCCCGGGCAGGATATGCTCGACCTGAATGATCCGGGCCAGAATCTCCCATAAGATCAAAAGGAGGGTGCCTGCAGATATGGCCCACCGGTTATTTTTCCACATAGACATACTCATCTGCATCTGCCTCATTTTCCAACAATCCTTTTTCTACCAGCCATGCTGTGTTCCGGTTCCATACTTCCGGTTCCATGGAGAGGAATTTTTTCCCGGAATCCTGTTCCATCTTAAGCAGGATGTCAAGGGATTTCTCCTCGACTTCCCGGTTTAAGGCATAGTTTTCCGCATCTTCATGGGCAAATAGCACATCAAGTCCCGCCTTGGGGTCTGCGGCAACATCTGCGAATCCTCTTCTGCATGCATTCAGAAATCCCTGGTAGAGTTCCGGGTTCTCCTCCATGGCACTTTTTCCTGCCACCATGATAATCTCATACTGGTCCGGAACCCCGAACTCCTGCAGTACCCAATAATCCACCTCATAGCCGGCGTTCTGCATCTCCATCACTTCATGGTTGATCATACCCCCACAGACCGCATCTACATTTTTGCTGATCAGAGAAGTCTCCACGTCAAAGCCCACGTCAATCAGTTCAAAATCCTTCTCTGTTAGGCCGGCGCCTTCCGCACAGGCGATGATCATCTGCCGTAAGGGTTCCGAACCGGTGTAGCCGATCTTCTTCCCCTTAAAGTCCGCAGGAGAGGTCACATGATTCTCCTTCAGAGCTAACATACAGTTGAGGGAACCCTGGGTAATGGCACCCAGAACCTCGATATCCATCCCTTCATCGGCATAGCCGATGGTGGCATCATTCATGTAGCTGATCCCTACTTCCGCCTTTCCGGCTGCCGGGAAAGTCAGTCCGTCAGAGCCACCGGCGGGAGCAATCAACTCCACATTCAACCCTTCCTCTGCGAAATAGCCCTTCTCCTGAGCCACATATAAGAAGGAGTGGATGGCGTTGGGATACCAGTCCAGAATCACCCGGAAGTCCTTCAGACCTCCCTCTTTCCCGGAGGAGGTATTCTCCGATGAT
>CADBOX010000041.1 GCA_902796415.1 uncultured Lachnospiraceae bacterium | reverse complement strand
TTGTCAGGCTTTGCCTGATATTCTTTCCCTGCTTCTACGGTACTCTTCTCCAACGCTTCGTAGAACAGGCCATAATAGCAGCCGGCCCCATGATTAGAATTGGGCCCCTTCTTTGCTTCAAACATGAACTCGCCGGCGTTCTTATCAAATGCATCATCCTTCTGCTGATATTGATTAAATGCACAGCGTACGATATTCCATCTCGTGGTTTCATCCGGAGTCGGTTTTTTGACATCGACCCCTTTATCAATGTATTTTGCCATTTTCATCATGGTTTCCATGGGGAGTTTTGTATTCGCTCCGAGTTTCTCCCTGGCGGCATGATCAGCAATATCCCTGGCAATACTCAGGTACTCAGGATCTTCATTTTTCCGGAGATTCTCCGTCCCCATCGCCTCAAAGATCTTACCAGCCAGATTATCATGCGGCACGATGAAGTCTATTTCGAAATTCTCATTGCCCCCACGCTTTTTGCTGTCAGTTTCAATGATATCAAATCCAATGCTCTTATTCTTTTTGCTGCTGGTATCTATGATGTCTAAATTGATACTCTCAATCATTTTGCCGTCAGACTTTCTGAACTCAGACTCCTTGATCTTAAAATCTTCAATCTCTGACTTGTCACTCTCAGAGCCATCAATCTCCGGGCCATCAATCTCCGACTCACTCATATAATCCTCCCCGGAAGGTTCGGGAATGCCGCACATCGCTCTGTAGTTCTTAAGCTCAAACCTAACCCAGTCATGGCCAACCCCGTTAGGTATTTCGTCATGGATGACATATTCCTCCGTATCGTAGGTCACCATCCAATCTTCTTCTTCATCCATATCAACACGGTCGTACAGCGCCTGGTGTAAATGCTCCTTAAATCTGGCATTCTTTTTTATCATTTTTTCGTGTTCTTCCGATGCTCCGGCATATATTCTGGAGATAAGGAGACTATCACTGAAATCCTGGGCAGTAAAAGTCGGATCCAACTCATACCGCTCTTTCATCTTCTCGATATACACGGATTTGCAGAAGGAAAATGCTTCTCTGGTAAGATCATATATCTCTTTACCTTCTGATGCCCCCATATAGCGGCTTCCGAGCATATTCGTTCTCTTGCGGGCTTCCTCCCTGGTCCTGCGCTCATAAAGTGCCATGGCTCTCTCATGAGGTGTACCGGTATATTCCTTTGTATGCCCCCCGGAAGCTATGCTTATGTGTGTGCGTGCCATAGAAAGGAGCCGCCTTACCGCATTTATCCTTCTTGCAGTATATTCACTTACAGGCATTTCATCTCCGTTATGGGCCGCCTTATAATCCGACTGCTGCTTATTCTTTCCATTGATATATGTATAGGCCTTCTTGATCACTTCATCGTTCTGTCTTTCATATTCCTGAAACTGTTCCTTACTCATATTTTCAGGTAGTTTCCTTGCCAGTTCGACAAGCTTCTCCACATTACCCTTAAGTTTCTCGAAATTATCAGACGAACGTCCCCAGGTGTTTACATCCTTTAAGCTCTTCAGCATGGCCTGTGCCTGCTGCAGACGTGTCTTACCCTTGAAATCATAAGGATCCGTGAGTTTTTCTTCCGATGCTGCAAAGCCTTCGTCTACATTCTGGAGGACGCAGTCAGCCGGCTTCTTTTCCCGATACTTCTTCAAAAGCTCCTGTAAATCCTTCAGCGCATCCTGCTTTTGAAAAAAAGTCGGATCTTGTATTTTTTCATATTTTCCATATAGCTCCCGTGAGTCTTTCCGGGCCTGCTCTGCCTTACGCAGTTTTTCCTCATAGTATTTCAGGTCTTTTTTTTCATTCTCAAGTTTTTTGCTATCCTCGGCGGGATCCTGATTCTTCTTAACAGATTCTTCAATCTTCTGTTCCAGTTCTGCTATTCTCTCCCTGCCTCGTTTTAAAGAGAGTTTACAATTTTTAATGCCTTCCGTTGCTTCTGCTTCGGCTTCTGCCAGAAGCCCCATGATCCGGGCATCATTAATATCCCAACCTGCCTTGATCGCCTTTGACTGTGCCCTTAAGTTTTCCATCGCCGCAGGTATATTGTTTCTGCAAATCTTATCCGGATTTGCACCGGTTATATCACTAAGCGCATTATTCAGTACCTTTATATCCTGATTACTGACCGGATCCTTCATGTATTCGAGATCCTTTTCCCGCTCCGAAAGATCTTTTCTGCTATACCTTTCGTCTGCTGCAGATTTCAATCGGTCATAAGCGCTTACCATCTGATCTATCGCGGCTGCATACTTTTTAGCATAGACCGCGTCAAGCCCGGTTTTTTTATCTTTTTCTGCCTTCTGACGCTCGAAAAGGACCTCGGCAAAATCCTTTGATGCCTTAAAATAATCTGTGTAAAGCGGATAAAATCCCCCAAGAGCCTTCTTCCGTTCTTCATTAATAGCGGTATCTACCGTGTAACCTTTACCTTTGTGAATGTTCCCCATGGTTGTACAGGGCATACCGGAACAGGAAGTCATAAAAACCTGATTCAAAACGGGCTGATCCACAAAAAGGTCAAGCAGATTTCCGTTAGCGGGATTATTTATATAGTTTACAGATTCCAGGATTTCCTTAAAGGGTCCATTATATTCCTGCACCTTCGTTTCAAGATCTGATGCAAGCCTTTTTCCCCTGTTCAGAAGATTGTTTCCGCTCGTCCTGTAATATTGATTTGTAGGACTAATATGAAATATCGCTTCCAGAGGCAGCGTTTCCGCATCTGCTCCCATTGCATTCGTCACGTCCGCCGACCATTGCTCCCAGTCACCGACAAGTGAAATCCCTATCTCGCCTAGATTTGACCAGAGAGCATTGATCGCATAGTATGTATTAATTGCATCATAATGCTGATATTTATCTTTATTCTTACGCGGCATAAGCAGAAACCTCCTCTTTACTGCCAGCTATTCTGGTTTTTCCATAATCTTAGCATATCAGGAGCAACAAAAGTGCAACACACAATCTGAACTATCAAAATCTTTACATTCACCTTCCCGGGGCTTTATTCAGGTTATTCTGGTTACGACGTGTTTTCAGCGCCTGCTCTTCCAGCTTATCTTCTTTTTTCACCGGCCCGCTTCTTCTTGCATTATATTCCTTCACCAGCGAAAGCACCTTTTTCGCATATTCAATACGCTTCTTTTCGTAATCATTCTTACCCCTGATATTACCGGTTT
>CADBOX010000040.1 GCA_902796415.1 uncultured Lachnospiraceae bacterium | reverse complement strand
TGGAAACAGGTAAGATGACTTACTACAGTCGCAGCCGGCAGGAACTCTGGTGCAAAGGGGATACTTCCGGTCATTACCAGTATGTAAAATCCCTTTCCATTGATTGTGATCTGGATACCATCCTGGCCCGGGTAGACCAGGTGGGGGCTGCCTGCCATACCGGAAATTACAGTTGCTTTTATCGGGATCTCTTCCGGAAAGAATAATGAAAAATTTATTTACATCTGTTCTCAGGCTGTGATATAATTTATTGAAATGTTTATGACATGGAAGGAGGTTCCATTATGGCAGCTGTTTTGGGTGCTTTTGTAAAATATCTTATCTCTTTAATATATTTTGTGGTTGTCGCAGGTCTTGGTATATTCTGTGGCAAAAAACTTCATGATAAAGATATGAAGAAGAAAGAGAATAAAGAGATATAAAGGGATTGGAACCTGGAAACCGTTTTATAATAAGTGATCATGAGAGGGTGCTGGGGAAGCGTTTGTTTCTTCAGCATTCTTTGTGGGTATAGGAGGATTATGTTTTGAAAAAGTATGGAGTAAATGAACTTCGAAAAATGTATCTGGATTTTTTCGAGAGCAAAGATCATCTTGTGATGAAGAGTTTCTCTCTGGTGCCTCATAATGATAAGAGCCTGCTGCTCATCAACGCTGGTATGGCGCCTCTGAAACCTTATTTTACCGGTCAGGAGATACCGCCCCGCAGGAGAGTTGCCACCTGCCAGAAATGTATCCGTACCGGTGATATCGAGAATGTAGGTAAGACTGCACGTCATGGTACTTTTTTTGAGATGCTTGGAAACTTCTCCTTTGGTGATTATTTCAAGAAAGAAGCCATAGCCTGGTCCTGGGAATTCCTCACGGATGTGGTGGGGCTGGATGCAGACCGTCTCTATCCTTCCGTCTATCTGGAGGATGATGAAGCGTTCGGAATCTGGAGAGATGATATCGGTATCGCTCCGGAGCGGATCTTTAAGTTCGGAAAGGAAGACAATTTCTGGGAGCATGGTGCAGGTCCTTGTGGCCCCTGTTCCGAGATTTATTATGACCGTGGTGAAAAATACGGATGCGGGAAACCGGATTGTACCGTAGGATGTGACTGTGACCGTTATATGGAAGTATGGAACAACGTATTTACCCAGTTTGACAACGATGGTCATAATAATTACACTCTCCTGGAGAACAAAAACATAGATACCGGTATGGGTCTGGAGCGTTTGGCAGTTGTAGTCCAGGATGTTGACTCCATCTTCGACGTGGATACCATCTGCGAATTGAGAGAGAGAGTGGGAGAACTTGCGCACAAGACATACAAAGAGAAGGAAGAAGATGATATCTCCATCCGTCTCATCACCGACCATATCCGTTCTGCCACATTCATGATCTCCGACGGCATCATGCCCAGCAATGAGGGAAGAGGTTACGTCCTCCGCCGTATCATCAGAAGGGCAGCCCGCCACGGACGCAAGATCGGTATCGAAGGTACTTTCCTGGCAGAATTATCGAAGACAGTAATCTCAGGATCAAAAGACGGATATCCCGAGCTGGAGGAAAAGAAGGAGTTTATCTTCAATGTCCTCACTCAGGAGGAAAATAAATTCAACAAAACAATCGACCAGGGTCTGGGTATCCTTTCCGACCTTGAAGAAAGCCTTAAGAAAGAAGGTCTTAGTGAACTCTCCGGAGAGGAAGCTTTCAAGTTATACGACACCTATGGATTCCCCCTTGACCTGACCAAAGAGATTCTGGAAGAGAAGGGATATACTGTGGATGAAGAAGGGTTCCAGGCTTCTATGGAGAAGCAGCGTGAGACAGCCCGTGCCGCACGTAAGGTAACAAATTACATGGGTGCTGATGCCACTGTATATGATGAGATTGACCCATCTATCACTTCTGAGTTTGATGGATATGATAAACTCTCCCTGGTATCTACAGTAAGTGTACTCACAACATCCAGCGAAGTCACGGAAGCCCTCACAGACGGGGAATTCGGCACCATCATCGTCGATAAGACTCCTTTCTATGCCACCAGCGGCGGGCAGCATGCTGATACCGGTGTCATCAGCTGGGAAGACGGTGAATTTGAAGTGGAAGATGTCATCAAGTTAAAAGGCGGAAAGATCGGCCATGTAGGCAAGATGACAAAAGGTATGGTCAAAGTGGGCGATCAGGTAAAGCTGACTGTAAATACTTCCCAGAGAAGAGATACTGCCAAGAACCATAGTGCCACACATCTTCTGCAGAAAGCACTCCGCACAGTGCTTGGTTCCCATGTGGAACAGGCAGGTTCCTACAACGATAAAGACCGTCTTCGTTTTGACTTCTCCCATTTCCAGGCTATGACTGCAGAAGAGATTTCACAGGTGGAGAGCCTGGTAAATGAAGCAATCGCTGCCGCTTACAGCGTGGACACCAAGATCATGACTATGGAAGAGGCAAAGAAGACAGGAGCCCTCGCCTTATTCGGTGAGAAATACGGAGACGAGGTTCGCGTGGTTGATATGGGTCATGGATACTCCATCGAGTTCTGTGGCGGAACCCATGTAAAGAATACAGCAGATATCAAAGCTTTCAAGATCATATCCGAGACAGGTGTTGCTGCAGGAGTAAGACGTATAGAAGCCCTCACAGGAGATAATGTACTTTCCTACTATGCGGATGTGGAAAAAACCCTTATGGATGCAGCCAAAGTGGCAAAATCAGAACCTGCCAAGCTGGCTGATCGTATCCAGGCTCTCCTGGATGAAGTGAAAGCCCTGCATTCCGAGAACAGCAAACTGAAAGACCAGATCGCCAAGAGCGAGGTGGCTGATGTCATGAAGGATGTAGTAGAAGTGGGAGCTTTCAAGGTACTTCCGGTTGCAGTGAAGGATGTGGATATGAATGCCCTTCGTACTTTGGGTGATGACCTGAAGGCAAAAATTGGAAGCGGTATCGTTGCTCTGGCATCTGACAATGGTGAGAAGGTCAACCTGATCGTCACAGCAACAGATGATGCCGTGAAAGCCGGAGCTCATGCAGGAAAAATCATCAAAGAAGCTGCCGGCCTTGTAGGCGGTGGCGGCGGTGGACGTCCCAACATGGCTCAGGCAGGCGGAAAGAATGCCGCAGGTATTCCGGACGCGCTGGCAAAAGCAGTGGAGATAGCCAAAACACAGCTGGCATAATAATTAAGATAAGCATATAAAAGACAGGTGTTCACAGTCCCCTCCGAAAGTGGAAAAACACTTTCTCCGGGAATATGTGAACACCTGTCTTTTATTTTCATTGACTTAAGTTTTTAACTATTCATTTTTCTCATTATTTCAGTTATTCTCAGGCTCTGGTCCAGGTGTTCCTGGAGAAGAGTACCAGTATTGGGAAGATCTCAAGTCTTCCTGCCAGCATATCCAGGATCAATACCAGTTTGGACAGGACACCGTAGGAAGCAAAATTACAGGTAGGGCCAACGGCTTCAAACCCGGGTCCTATATTGTTAAAGCATGCAAAGACGGCAGATATGTTGGTGGTGATGCTAAACCCGTCTATGGATATGATGATGAAACTTATAAAGATGATCATAACGTAGGCAGCCAGATAAGCGTTTACATTATCCAGCACTTTTTCTCTTACCACACGGTTATTGTTTCTTACCACCTGAACCTTTCGGGGATGGATGACCTGAAGGATGTTCCGGCGCAGGTTCTTCAGAAGGAAGAGAAGACGCCCCACTTTAAAGCCACCCCCGGTAGATCCGGCACATGCCCCTACCAACATGAGGCATAGCAGGATACTCTTCGAAAAACCTGGCCAGAGATCAAAGTCAGTGCTGGCAAATCCTGTGGTAGTTATGATGGATGACACCTGGAAAGCAGCATGACGTACGGTTTCCTCCATGCTTCCGTAGAAGCCACGCAGATTCCAGACAATCAGGCCGATACTGGCGATCACGATTCCGATATAGAGTCTCAGTTCTTCATCCTTAAACACATTTTTAAACTGTTTGATCAGAAGGAGATAGTAACAGCTGAAGTTGACACCGAATAATAACATAAATATGGTGCATACATTCTGCAGGTAAGGGCTGTACCCTGCGATACTGTCATTCTTTACGCCAAATCCGCCCGTTCCGGCGGTACCAAAAGCAGTACATACGGCTTCGAAGAGAGGCATATGACCAATGAGCAGAAATATAATGTTCAGCAAAGTGATCACGATATAGATTTTATAAAGGATGCTGGCGGTACGTCTCATCTTGGGTACCAGTTTGCCTACGTCCGGTCCCGGGCTCTCCGCACGAAGGAGATGCATGGTATAACCGCTGCTCCGTTTATCTACGGAAGCTATGGCAAGCAGGAAGACCAGAACGCCCATACCTCCAACCCAATGGCTGAAACTCCTCCAGTAGAGGATTCCCATACTTAACTTCTCCACTTCCGGGACTATGGAAGACCCTGTGGTGGTAAAGCCGGAAACAATCTCAAAGAATGCGTCGATAAATGCAGGGATCTCCCCGGAAAAATAGAAGGGAAGACATCCCAGAAGTCCCATGACAATCCAGCTGATTCCCACACAGGTGAGACCGTCCTTGGCATAAAATCCGCTGGGAGCATCCTTGCACATCAGATATAGAAGAAGGATGATACCGGCGATGATCGCAAGAGACAGAAGATAACCATGCACAGCATGTGTCTCATGATAATAAAAACTGATCAGAAGGGCGGGAATCATAAAAATCCATTCAATGACCAAAATCTGATAGATAAATTTTCCCATCATTCGATAATTCATATTGATAACCAAACCTTTCCACTTGTATTATGATACGAAGATTTCATTTAACTGATAGATCTCCTGATTGCCACTGACGACGACGATCAGGATGTCACCCGGATGGAAAGAAGAATTACCGTTGGGAATCTCAGTGGATATACCCTGTTTCAATACAGCATGTTTTATACCTGCGATCAGAATTCCTTTTTTCAAAGAGATGTCCTTTAAGGCTTGCCCGCAGTACATGGTAGTCTCATCCACTCGGAATTCCAAAGCTTCTGCATGGGAGTCGGCGAAAGGATGAACACTCAGAGCCGCTCCTGTCTGATTTCTCATAGCGCGGACATAACTGACAATCTGGGAAGAACATAATTCCTTGGGGCTGATGACACTGCCCAGCTCAAGATCATTGACGATGTTACTGTTGAACATATGACCGATACTGGTGATTACCTGAGGTACATGATTGCTGGTTCCGTATAAGGAGATGATGATATTTAACTCATCCAAACCGGTCATAGTGATCAGGGCATCACATTGGTCAATCTTTTCCGATCTCCATAAGGTCTGGCTGCCGGCATCCCCATGGATAATGGACGCTTCCGGCAAATCATTTGCCAGGAGAAGGCAACGGTCATAATCTTTTTCGATGATTTCCACAGAAACCCCGGTCTTTTGAAGACGTTTGGCCAGATAGTAACTGATTCTGTTACCGCCACAGACCACCACGCGGCGAACCTTGTAGGTGACCATATTCAGGTTGGTCAGGAGGGTGGAGAGGGACTCGATGGGAGCAGTCACATAAACCCTGTCCCCGGTACGGATCGTAAAGTCACCCATGGGAGCGATGGCCTTGCCGTCCCTCATGACGATACAAACAAGGACAGAGCACTTGATTACATTGTTCAGGTCTTTCAGCTGTACATCTTTCAGGCTGCTTTTTTCATCGATTTTTAATTCAATGATTTCAAAATGACCATTGGAAAGATATTCCCGTTTCAAAGATACCGGGAATTTAAGCATTCGTTCAATCTCTACAGCTGCCTGAAAATCGGGATTCACCATGAAGGAAAGCCCGAAGCTGTCTTTCATCTTGTGGGTCTGTTCATGGTATTCCGGATTGCGAACCCTGGCGATGGTCTTGATCTTGGGATTCATGCCATGGGCTGTAAAACAACAGAGAAGATTGATCTCATCCTCACTGGTGGCAGCGATGAGAAGATCTGCATCCTCCACCCCTGCTTCGCTGAGGACATCCATGGTGGCACAGTTCCCTGTGACAGCCATCACGTCGTACTGTTCTATTGTATTTTCCAGGACTCTGGGATTAGAATCAATCAAAGTTATGTTGTATTCATCAGAGGACAGCTGCCTGACTAAGGCAGAGCCTACTTTTCCGTCACCTGCTACGATAATGTTCATAATACACTCCATTATTCTAAAAATATTTTTTATGAAATTAAGGTAAATATGTCGTTAAAGCATGAAAACTATTCAAAACCAGGAATGGATTTAGAATAGCTTCCATAATATAATACAGATATCATTATATCGAATCTTATCGGGAAACGCAAATTGAATTTCCGGGTGACCGTAAATTCTTTCAGAAAAGTTATTGACGAAAGAATAGTAAGTGTGTATAATACTTATTAGTGCAAAAATACCCAAACAGTTGTATTAGGCACAATACGCAACTGGAGGGAGGTTAGGTGAGTCAATGTCAAACGTTATCGTAAAAGAAAACGAGTCTTTAGACAGCGCACTTCGCAGATTCAAAAGAAGTTGTGCAAAGGCAGGAATTCAGCAGGAAATCCGTAAAAGAGAGCATTACGAGAAACCAAGCGTTCGTCGTAAAAAGAAATCTGAAGCTGCCAGAAAAAGAAAATATAAATAATAGTGCTA
>CADBOX010000039.1 GCA_902796415.1 uncultured Lachnospiraceae bacterium | reverse complement strand
TCATGCATGCATCCAGTTTCCGGCATATGGAATCAAACTCCCGGTTGATCGTCCTCATATCCTCCTGCACAAAGAGCTCATGATAGTTCTCCCTTAACTGCATCCGCACTTCCGGAAGATCCGATGGATGCCTGAGAATACATTCTTTTGTCTTTACTGCAACCAGGCGGTCATTCTTATATTCTCCGACATACACATCTCCATTTTTCCAAGTAATCGTTTCAGGACCGTTTCTGCGACCGTTCGCATCATAATATGTCCTTACTCTCGCTCCATCGGCTGTAAGCATATCTGCATATCCCACGGGATCTCCATTCAGGAATATCCCTGTCATGACGGCACCATGATGAAACTTCATCGTACCTGACCCGTTTCGCCGAAAGAAAGCATTTACCACAAGCTCCTGAAATCTTAGGTTTATAGCATTCGATCAAACCTAAATTTTCTCGCTTGTCCGAGAAAATACGCGTAAGACTTGACAAAACCGTCATGCTCCTATAGAATAATCTAGGTTTGAATGTTCAAATTTTAGGTTTATTCTTAGGTTTAAGGAGCGTGCCGCTATGAATGTCAAAACAGGTGCTTATTCAATCCCTCTGGAGATACAGGCGTTGGCTCCCAAAGGTATTCCCTGTACAATAGAGATCCAATACTATCAGCCAAAAAAGAATGGTCTGCCTTCTGGTTCTGTGCGCACATATTACTACGTATACGAGGACAGATCCGTTAACAAACGACTTGCTGGCAAAACGGGGCATGGCCGTCTGCTCCTTGGAAAGATTATGGGTAACCAGTTCCTTCCAAATAAGAATGGACTCGCACTGCTAAATCAGACCAATACATCCTCCCCAAATGACTCTGAGAAAGCTGCAGAAACTCAGAAGCCGGAAGCATCGTCAAAACCGACATCTAAAATTCATCCAGATGATACTTCTGCCTTGCCCGAAGGACTGAAGAAGTATTATCCCAGGCTCCGGGATGTAGATATGGAGAACAAAGACTATGGGGAGTATACGATTGTACTTGCCAGTACTGCAGACGTACTGAAGGGTCTTCAGCAATACTTTCATCCCGAGGATGCAATCCGCATGTATGCCCTGTGTATCATCTACTTTATCGAGGAGTATACCCCTGCCAGCTATTGTGGAGACATCTTCCGACAATCCATTCTGTCAAATAAATGGCCAACACTTTCATTTGGAGAGGACACCATCAACTCTTTTCTGAAGGAAATAGGACAGCACGGACTCATGTGTGAGAGGTATTCGCAGAGCCTGATAGACAGCAGTTCTGAGCTTACAGCACTCGACGGCCATGTGATCATGTCCAACTCTCAACAAAATGAGCTTGCCGAGTACGGATACAAGTATAGCGAATTGAAAGACAAGCAGATTAACGTCATGGGGGCATATGATGCAGAGAATAAACGGCAGCTTATCTGCAAAGCTATACGCGGCTCACTTCCTGACAAACTCTCCGTGCATGAACTGTTTATCGCATTCAACTTTTCCCATAAGACATTTCTTGCTGACTCTGGTTTCTATTCAGAGGAAAACATAGGGTATTTCCGGGGAAATGACAATCACTTTATTATTCCTGTGCCAGGCACCTGTGTCATCGCCAAAATGATTAAGAAGGACATGTCCTTCACAGAATGTTTTGTATACGAGCACACCAATGAGGATGGAACCATAACACCACGTGTTATCATGTATAAGGAAAGCATTGTAGCTGAACTCGAAGCTCTGGACGACCGGGAAAAGGATAACGAGGCATCTCAGAAGAATGAAATGGCAAAGGCCCAATGTAAAGCAGGCGAGACTCCTAAAAAGTACTATCCTCAATACAACAAGAAATCAGAGTGGGGCAAGGACAGGGTCATCATTTTCAGAGATCTGGTCATGCACGACAGGTTGGTTTATGACTACCGTTCTCAGATTGGGATAGACTCAAAACACACAGAGGAAGACTTTCGCCGTTTAGAACCGTTCTTTGGAGTTATTGTCTTGCGCGTAGATAAATCAAAAGATATTCTGACGGCAAAAGAAGCTTATTTGACATATAAGAAGCGGTGGACTATAGAAACCCACTACAACTTCGTAGCAAATGTAGTAAAATTCGATGGTCTGCAGATTCAGGATTACTATGCGATGCAGGGACTCAGCTTTCTGATTTTGCTAGTAGGACAAATCAAGAAGATGTATACGGATAAACTGAGAGCGTCCTCGGTGAAATATGTGAAAAACTTGTCTTTGCAAGAAAGCATTGTCAAAGCGAGATTTATTAAAATTGCAAAACACTTGGATAACAAATGGCACGTGAGTGTCATGAACAATAAAGCAGTTGAGCTAGTGAATGAGATGGGTGCCAATATCGAAGAAGATATGCAGAAACTGAATAACGGGACCTTCTGATATACACCGATAATCCATTAAGTGGATTCGGGCTCTATCTAGTAAACCTAAAATTTCCGGAGCTTGTGATAAATAACATTGCATTAATCTGAAATCGGGAGGCACACAAAGCTGTGGGTGTTCGAGAAGGAAACCACACCGTAAAATGCGGTATCTGAACAAATAT
>CADBOX010000038.1 GCA_902796415.1 uncultured Lachnospiraceae bacterium | reverse complement strand
TGGTATGGGAGCCCGGACAAAATGGTATTTCTGGCCTAATGCAGCTGTCAGGGAATTTGTCGGCCTGCTGACGGAACACAGGGTAAAGCAATCGTTAATCTTTGGAGGTATGATCGCAATCTACGTGATCATGACGCTGGTGGTTTATTTATAATTAGTGTTTGCTATATATAATAGAATAAATGGATGAAGAGACAGAGAAAGTCCGAATTACCGGAGCGCACAGAGTGTACTTCCTGGTAATTACGGGCTTTCTTATTTTTTTATACAGTTTTTGGCAGAAAACAGCAGAAATAGACAGGATGTTATGGGTGATAAAGAAGGAATCAGCAAAATAATATCAATATTATTGAAAATTATATCTAATAAAAATTAGAAAAAGTATTATAATTAATAAAAAAGGAAAAAATGATGAACGGATTATCTTAAAGGAGTAGATTATATGAAGTATATTCCGGTATCTTCTATCAGTATGAAACTTAGTAAAGCTGCGAGGAAAGGCGAAGTTCTCTATATCCAGGGAGGAATCGGCATCGGGAAGACTGTCGCAGTCCAGCACTATCTGAAGAGGAAGAAAGCCATCTGGTACGATGGGGAACAAGGCTTCCTGGAGGACTTGCCACATGATTTGCCGAGTGGAGATGAAATCGTAGTGTTCGATAATATCTCCTGCATCCGGGACTTAAGATCAAAAGACTATATATTGCAGATGATCCGACAGGGAGGACGCCAGATCATTCTTATCGGCAGGGGGGAGTTGCCGGACTGGCTGGCTACCGTTAGCTCACAGATTCCTTTCCGCTATGCATCCAAGGAGGACTTTATTCTGGAGAGAAGAGAGCTGGAGAAAGCTTTTTCGAAAGAGATGATGGAGATGGAGGAAGAAACCGTAGAGAGAATCCTTCGTGTATCATGTCAGAATCCGCTGCTCTTTGTACTCCTGAATTCTCGTGTCGTTAATGGGATCCTGACAGATGAGAACTATGAGAGAGCTCGTACCAGTTACTATTATATTCTCGATGACCGTTTTTACAATATGTTGGACCGGGAAGAGCGAGCTGTCCTGATCGCCTTATGTAACTTCGAACAGTTCTCCCTGGAGATGGCCAGAAGAGTGACCCTGAACCCCCATATCGAGAGGGTCTTTGATAAACTCTTCCGCCATGATGCCTGCCTGGTCCGCAAAGGGAAAGATTATGAGATCCCTGAGCCATATCGGAGTTATCTGTTGTGGAAACAAAGCCTTGTGGTAGAACCGTATAAAAAGACGGATATCTTCCGTATGGCGGCAAGCTATTATACGGAGATAGATGATTTGTTCACGGCGGTAAACTATTACCGAAAAGCCGGTGAAAATGATCTGATGGCGGAGACTATCCTAAGGATCTGCGATGATACGGACCTGGTCCTGAGGAATCTGGATAAAATCAATGAATGTCTGGATCTGCTGACAGTGGAGCAGAGTCTGAATAACCCCCTGATCATGACTACCAGAAGTATGGTTTATTCGCTGGGAATGAACCTTGACCGCTCAGAGGTATGGTATGGCAGACTGGCTGAGTATGCAAACCGGTCGGAACTTGGAAGAGTCGCCCGCATTGAGACAGAATTCTATCTGGCTTATCTGGACCTGGTACTGCCACATCGCAGTTCGGAGAAATGGTTCGATCGTCTCTTCAGGTATCTTGACGCGAAAAAAAGATGGAATGGACAAAAAAAGATGCTGTCTATTACTCTGCTCGGCCATTCCGTTCTCAATGGGCTGTTTGATTTTTCCCGTATGCTGGGAGAAACAGATCATATCGAGCAGTTAATGGATGTAGCCAAACAAGATAAAAATGCTATGAGCCAGATGACAACTCTTATAATAAAACTGCTGCTCCAGGAGTTAGCCTTGGAGAGAGGTGAGGTGGATGATCTGGTCTTCAGTACCCAGATTAACCGGGTGGTCCTTGAGGGAGAGCGAAAGGGATGGGATGACCTGTGCCTGGCGGCAATCGTCCATTATACCAAGAGGAAAGTCATCCAGGGAGATACGGTCGATACAGAGAGAATACATCGGGAAATCAGAAAAAACATCAAAAATGATGCGATACTTGCAGAGGCGATCCGGGGGATCAATACATGGATCAGTATGCTGAAAGGGGAGACGAAACCGGCGGAAGAGTGGTTTATCAGTGCGCCGGATTCCAGGGAGTTCTTCTCCCTGCTCGACAAGAGTGACTATGTCTTGAAGGCCAGGATCCATATCATGAAGGGCAACTATCAGGCGGCACATATTCTTCTTACCCGGCTCAAAGAGGTGTTTGAAGAATACAACCGGGATTATCTTTGGATTCTGGTGATGCTGCTCATAGCAATTCTGTACCATCGTCAGAAATCGCCCCGCTGGCATGAATACTTCACAGAAGCGATGAAGCGGGCGGAGAACTTCGGTTACATCCGGGCTGTAGCAGATGAAGGCGCAGCGATTCTTCCCCTTTTTAATGACATAGGACCAGAGGAGAAGAAAGAATTCAATCCATCCTGGTATGAACGGGTTGAAGAAGCTGTCAGAGAGATGGCCTTCCACTATCCCAACTACCTTCAGGAAACAAAAGAGAAAGAAATCTCTCTCACAAAAGCGGAAAAGAAAGTCATGATCAGCCTGTGCCAGGGATTGAATTCAGAAGAAATCTGTGACCAGCTCCATATCACTTATAGTGGGCTGAAGTATCACAAGCGCAATATCTATCGCAAGATGGGAGTTCATACGATCCAGGAAGCAATCAGCATGGCAAAAACCATGGGATTGGACAAGTAATG
>CADBOX010000037.1 GCA_902796415.1 uncultured Lachnospiraceae bacterium | reverse complement strand
GAAGAAATTCCAATCGATCCGTCAAATCATAGTGGAGGTACACAGATCCGTGATGCCAGAGAAGCTACTGAGCAGCAAGATGGATATACGGGAGATACTTACTGTAACGGCTGCAACTCATTAATTAGAAAAGGGGGGACAATTCCGAAAAAACAGCCTGTTACTGTACCTTCCGCAGTTACGAATATAACTGTTACTAATAGTTCAAATGGAATGCTTATCAGCTGGACGAAAGCAAGCTATGCGGAGGGATATTATGTCTACCGTAAAGTGGGAGCTGCTTCTTATCAGCTTATTGCAAAGATCGATAAAGCAGACATTGTTTCTTTCACGGACACTGCGGTTAATAATAAATATGGCTCCATTATTTCCTATGCGGTTTGTGCTTATAATGGCAGCATGCAAAGTACTATTATGCCAACTTCCAATTTACGTCTGGCAGGAGTATCTATCTTAAGCCTGAAAAACAGTTCCGCTAAGACGATGAAGGTCAAATGGAGAAAGAATAAACAGGCAAACGGTTATCAGCTCCAGTATGCGCTGAATAATAAGTTTACAAAAAGAGTGAAAACTCTCAGAATCAAGAAAGCAGGAACCCTTTCGAGGACCATCAAAAAACTGAAAAAGGGAAAGAAGTACTTTGTAAGAATAAGGACTTATAAAATCATTGGGAATGCCACTTATTATTCTGAATGGAGTAAAACCAAGAAAATTAAGATTAAGAAATAACCATGAGAGGCTTTTATTAAAATGGCTTTAGAACTACAGATACTGGATTATTTACAAACGATTCATACTCCGCTTCTGGATAAATTATTGATAGGAGCGAGCACCTTGGGGAATACGGGGATTGTTTGGATAGGGCTGACGTTGATTCTGCTGATCATTCCGAAAACGAGATCGGTAGGGAAAGTACTGGTACTGGCCTTGATCATTGAGCTGGTCACAGTGAACCTGATCCTAAAGCCCGTGGTCCATCGTCCTAGACCATTTGAGGTGAATCCTGCGGTTCAATTGCTGGTAAAACCTCCGGTAGATTATTCCTTTCCTTCCGGACATACCAGCATGGCTTTCACCGTTGTCTCCGTCCTGTTCCTCATGAAGAGGAGGAGCCTTGGTATAATAGCCTGCATCCTGGCGATTCTCATCGCATTTTCCAGGATGTATCTCTATGTACATTTCCCCACAGATGTGCTGGCAGGACTTATCATCGGTTTGCTTTCCGGTTATGCCGGTTATAAAATATTCCAATATTTTGAGAACAGCAACAAGAACAAAAATGAAACAGATATAGACAAAGCGTAACAATACGGACACCAAATAAGCTAGGAGGAGTATTATGTATCAGGATGGCAAGATATGGATTGCAAAATCCGGAGATGAAAAAGTAACGATCCTGCCTAAGATGGCAAATCGCCATGGATTGATCGCAGGAGCCACCGGAACCGGTAAAACAGTCACTCTTAAAGTATTGGCAGAGTCCTTCAGTGACTGTGGTGTTCCTGTATTTCTGGCAGATGCCAAAGGAGACCTGGCAGGAATGTGCAGACCCGGGGAGATGGATGAGAATCTTCAAAAACGAATCGGCAAATTTGGCCTTGAGGAAGAGGGATTCGCTTTCCATTCTTATCCCACCAATTTCTGGGATGTGTACGAACAGAACGGCCTTCCTCTGAGAACTACCATATCTGAGATGGGACCGCTTCTCATGTCCCAGATCATGGGATTGAATGCAACCCAGAGCGGGATTATGAATATTATATATAAGATCGCGGATGATGAGAATCTGCTGTTGATCGATACCAAGGATCTCCGTTCTATGATTCAGTACGTGGGCGAGAATGCTGCTGATTACACATTAAAATACGGAAATGTGACAAAACAGAGTCTCGGTGCTATCTCCCGTTCCCTGGTGACCCTGGAATCTCAGGGCGGTGATAAGTTCTTCGGGGAACCGGCCCTGAATGTGAGGGACTGGATCAGCAGGGACACGGAAGGCAGAGGTGTCATTCAGGTGCTGGATTGCCAGGAACTGATGCATAATCCTACTATGTATGCCACGTTTATGCTCTGGATGATGTCCGAGTTATTCGAGACCCTTCCGGAAGTGGGAGATGCAGAAAAACCCAAGATGGTCTTCTTCTTTGACGAAGCCCACATGCTTTTTGACAACGCGACCAAAGAACTTCTTGTTAAAATCGAACAGGTGGTAAAACTCATCCGTTCCAAAGGAGTGGGCATCTATTTCATAACCCAGAATCCTTCCGATATCCCGGACGGAGTGCTGGGTCAGCTTGGCAATAAGATTCAGCATGCGCTTCATGCCTATACACCGGCAGACCAGAAGGCGGCCAGAGCAGCTGCCCAATCCTACCGTGTCAATGAGGAGTTCGACACCTATGATGCACTGGTGAATCTTGGAATTGGAGAAGCTCTGATTTCCGTACTGGATGAAGAAGGTATCCCTACTGTAGTTAAGAAGAGCAATATCCTTCCGCCGCAGAGTCTCATGGGACCGATCGATGACAGTGTGCGTACTCAGACTATAAACCAATCTTTCCTCTACTCAACATATAAAGATGCTTACGACAGAGATTCCGCCTATGAGTTCCTCTTAAGAAAACAACTGGAGGATGAGGCAATCGCTGCCAGGGAAGCAGAGGAACAGGCCGCAGCCAAGGCCGCTGCAAAAGAAGCAGCAGACGCAGAGAAAGCGGCCGCAAAAGCAAAAGCGGATGCAGAGAAAGCAGCTGCCAGAGAAGAAGAAGCGAAGAAACGGAAAGTAAAAACTGCGGTCAGCAGCACGGCAAAAACCGCGGCAGGAACCATTGGAAGAGAAGTGGGAAACACCGTAGGCAAAACCTTTGGAGGAACTCTCGGAAGGAGACTGGGTGGCAATATCGGCGCTTCTCTGGGAAGAGGTATCATCGGAACCTTGTTTAAATTATAAAGATTAAGCCATTGACAAAAGAAAGACACAGGAAGGAATCATCCGGGTCCTGTGTCTTTTCATCTACACTATATTTCTAAACCAGAAAGGATTATGCCATGGGAAAGAATATCAAAGGATTTTTGACCTCGCTGTTCATAGTTGCCTTGTGTTTTTCTCTTACAGCTTGTGCAGGAAACACGGGAAATAATGAGGATGAAGTCACAGGTACTTTTTCCTCGACGGATCTCGAAGGAAATAAGGTTACAGAAAAGATTTTCGGGGAGAAAGATGTCACGATCCTCAATGTCTGGGGGACTTATTGCGGCCCCTGCAAAAAGGAGATGCCGGAGCTTGCCAAACTGGAAGAAGAATTGCCTGATAATGTACAGATCATCGGCATTGTCCTGGATGTTCTGGAAGGGGATGCCGAGATGACCGAGTTGGCCAGGGAAATCTGTGAGGATACCAACGTTAGCTATACCAATATCGTAGTGAATGATTCCATGTATGAGATGCTGTCCGGCATAGAAGCAATTCCAACCACTTTTATCCTGAACAGAGAGGGTAAAACAATCTGTGAGCCTATTGTCGGTGCTGATGTTGATGCATACAAGAACGCAGTGATGGAATATCTCGAATAGGTGAAGAAATGAATAAGAATAAGAACTACTTTCGAATTGTGATTCTGGCTATCGCCATATGCCTGATGATCGCAGGTATAAGCAGGGGAGAGATAATGCCAGTACTTATGAAAGCAATCAATATTTGTCTGGAGTGTATCGGTCTGGGGTAAGAGAATGAAGATCAAAGAAGATAATCTGTTTAGAAAGAATATACGGAGGAAAATCATACAGTTGGCAGCTTTTGGTTTTACTAACAGCCATGTTGGAAATATCGCAACAGGACGGATCTATAAAGGGGATTGGAAGAACTTCTGCAGTCCGGGTATCAATTGTTATTCTTGCCCTGCAGCGGGGCTGTCATGTCCCATCGGAGCTATGCAGGCTGTAGAAAACACACCCCGGTTCGGGATAAGCTTCTATGTGCTAGGTTTTATATTGGCGCTGGGAGTGATTTTTGGCAGAGCCATATGTGGATATGCCTGTCCTTTTGGCTTGATCCAGGAATTACTCCATAAGATTCCTTCCCCGAAGAAGCATCTTCCGAAACCCTTTACCTATATCAAGTTTTTACTTCTGATTGTTTTTGTTTTTCTTCTCCCGGCTCTATTAAACGACAGTTATGGAATCGGATCCCCCACATTCTGCAAGTACATCTGCCCGGCAGGAACTTTGGAAGGTGGACTTCCCATCCTGCTTACACATCCCGAACTGAGGAAGAAGCTGGGAGGCATATTCTCCATAAAGGCAGCGATACTGCTTATAACCCTTACGGGATGTATCATCTGCTGTCGATTTTTCTGTAAAGTCATGTGCCCTCTGGGAGCGATCTACGGTTTGCTGAACAAGATCAGTTTCTACCGTGTACATGTAGAAAAAGAAAAATGTGTTTCCTGCGGGGCCTGTCATGATATATGCCCCATGGATGTGAACCCCGTGAGACAGCCGGAATCAGCGGAATGCATCCGATGCGGAAAATGTGCAGTTGTCTGTCCGAAGCATGTGATTTGTGTCGGATTTACCGGAAACTCTTCACCCAGTTGATCAGGGAGTCTTTATATACATTTTCCCGGACTTGCCGTTTCATCTGATCGGTGACAGGGCCATTTTGTCCTAATTTTGCCAGAACAGCGGCCTGAAGTTCGGGAACCTCCATCTCCTCATAGGGTTTGTTCCAATTTACATCCACAGAATCTGCATCAGATACCTTTTTCTGATTTTTCTCAATCTTTTGGTCTGCCTCAGACTTTGGCTCATCTTGCACAATCATTTCATTTGAGGAAGAAGGGGAATCCATGGAATCAAACTTCTCCATCATATCTTCTGTCTCCAGGTCTCCATCCGAAATCCAGATCTCTCCGCCGTCAGCCGGTATGACAAAGTGGATCATTCCATCCTGGGCTTCCAGGATCTGTCCCGACAGACCTCCCTGGAAGGTATTATGACCTTCAGACGAGATGGTGACTTCCACATCATGATCTCCGTTGTTGACGGAGATGTAGACGCATTTATCCTGCCATTTTCTGGCAAAAACATAATGTGTGGTGGTCAGCTGGATTTCCTGATAATCCCCGTAAGACAAAGCGGGAACTTCTTGACGGATTTTCCCCAAAGCGCTGACCAGAGCAGTGCAGGGGTTATCTGTGAAAGCGTCTGCGTAGTCTTCCAGTGACAGTGCCGGACGCAGGGAATCATCGGAATACCGTTCTTTTCTTCCCTCGATTCCAAACTCGGAACCATAGTAGATGGAAGGAATTCCCGGCAAAGTATATAGAAGGATGTGAACCGGAAGAAAATGTTTTTTCCGGTTTAATTTCGTGTAGATCCTCTCCACATCATGATTATCCACAAAGTTATAGAGTTTCAATCCATCCGGACGTCCTCCGCCCATATCATTCAGTCTTTTTACAGTATGGGCAATCTCAAAATAATTATGGTCGTTGTGACCGGAATAGAGAGCTTTGTGCAAATGATAGTTGGTGACGCTGTGGAGGGTTCCTTCGTTGACCCATCTGGAATACTCTCCGTGGATGACCTCGCCCATGAGCCAGAATTCCGGTTTGACCTGATCGGCCAAAGCTCTCAGACATCGCATGAACTGAAAATCCAGGACGTCCGCTGCGTCAAGACGGATTCCGTCTATGTCAAATTCCCTGACCCAGAAACGGATGACATCACAGATATAATCCTGCACGGCAGGATTTCTCTGGTTTAGTTTTACCAGAAGATTATATCCACCCCAGTTATCGTAGGAAAAGCCATCATTGTATTCATTATTTCCCCAGAAATTCACATTACAAAACCAGTCTGTATAAGGGGATGCCTCCCGGCGTTCTTTCAGATCCCGGAATGCGAAGAAATCCCGCCCGGTGTGGTTGAAAACCCCGTCAAATATTACGCGGATCCCGGCCTTATGACACAAACTTACGAATTCTTTGAGATCTTCATTTGTACCAAGACGGGAGTCAAGTTTCTTATAATCTGTGGTCTCATATCCGTGACCTACCGATTCAAAAAGAGGACCGATGTAGAGAGCATTACAGTTAAGAGACCGGATGTGGTCAATCCAGGGGAACAGTTTTCTCAGACGGGGAACCGGCTCCTCATATGTGTTTTGTTTGGGAGCTCCAAGCAGCCCCAATGGGTAAATATGATAAAAAACAGCATTGTCATACCAAGACATGTTATTATCCTCCTAAAATAAAAATCAGGGACTTATTATCCTATAAGTCCCCGCACGATTTCGCACTTCGTGCTTTCATCGTGCTAAGCGTATCTCGATTCCGCACTGACGTGCTGCATCTCGATACGCTTGTCGCACCTTATGCCCATTCGGTCCTGCATGCGAGCATGCGTCCCGATGGTCGCACGGTGCCGGACTTATACCATAAACTCCGAATAGCCGAAGGAGTTGACCAGGGCTTCTACCCGGTGGCCTTTTTTACAGAAGGGGCAGTCGTGGCGGTTGTAGGAGGAATATCCCGGGATATCATCCGGACAGAAGAGGGTGTTAACTGTCATGCGGGTATCCCCTTTCTGGAGGGGGAGAACCACTTCATCAACAGCGCTGAACAGACAGGAGACTCCCTGGAGGATACCGCCGTAATAATCCACACATTCAGCCCCTCTACGCACACTGACACCTGTGGATACGGAAGCCATCAGGAGGATGACGTTCTTGTTTTTTACCATGGGGACGACATTGTCCCGGAAAAGCATCTGACTGCTGGTGACATATTCCGGCTGGATGACATAGATGGACTGATGAGTGTTCATGGAAAGGAAGCCGGCTTCCATCAGCTCCTGGGCCAGAAATGCGCCGATTACCTTGGTGCCGTCCAGGCAGACGATGGTGTCCACGATGGTATTATGCATATATTGCTGAGCCAGGGCGTGGGCAGCCTGCTTTGCTTCGGTCACCCTGGACTTGGTAAATGTCATATCAATATAATAGTTGATGTGGGAATGGTTGGTGGCAAAATGACCGGGTATGGTCCTGACAGGTGCTACACCTGCGTGTCTTCTGGAATTAAATTTCACGATACGGGATTCATCTAACATGATCATACCTCCTAAATCAGTCTCGCCCCCTCACCTGAGCTCGGAGGCATTTTTTTCAAGATTCGCTCGTGTGTATTATAAACTTTTAGAAGGAATTTTTCAATGTTTTTACTGTGGGCTTCCTGCCAGATATTATCTCTTGTTGGCCAATTTAAACACTTTTCTTTTTTTATGATTTCATAGTATAATATTTCCATGATGAGATAGTATGTACTTTTGTGGGAGTACATTTTGGAGGAGGTAAAGCAATTGTTTATCGTAACGAAAGAGAATATCATTCCATATATGAGAGAACATATAAGGGATTTTGATGATACAGAGTCCGTTACAGTCACTGTGATGGGGGAAGACCCGGACGCAGATGAGGGGGAGAATGACGGACACATTAATTACGTATTCAAGATTGTAAGTCCTGTCAGGAGTTATGTACTCAAGCAGGGTCTGGAGGATCCCAAGAACCTTCACAGTGGTACATCCGTGGCTGCCTACCGCAATGAAGCGGAATGTGATACCCTGAAGATCCTTCATTATATCGTGCCGGAGTATGTTCCCGAGGTGATCTTTCAGGACAGGGAGAACCACATCTTCGTCCTGGAGTACATTGAGAACCTGAGGGCGGTCCGGTTCCAGCTGATCAAGGAAAACCAGATTCCGAATCTTGGTATGGATGTGGGAAATTTCCTGGCCAGATCTTCTTTCTACACCTCCGAATTCTTCCTGGACAGGGCGAGATTCCGCAGTATGCAGACACAGTTTGAGAATACGGAACTACGCCAGATCATGGAAGATGGTATCTTCCTGGACCGTTTCGGTACCGACCTTGACAAGGAGGCTTACCACAAGTGGGAGAGATTCCGTCAGATCACGGATGATCCCGCCTGCCAGACCAACCGTCTCTCTCTGAGAAGGACATTTATGACTCATTCAGACTGTCTGATCCATGCGGATTTCCACACTTCCAATGTGTTCCTGTCAGATGACGGCCTTAAGATGCTTGATTTTGAATTTTCCTTCATGGGTCCCTTTGGATATGATATGGGATATTTTACCGGAAGTCTGATCGCTGCCTACTGTGCCGCCTGCTTCAAAGACTACCCCACCGAGCAGGACAGACAGCAGTGTAAAGCCTACCTTCTGACTACCATAAAGATGTTGTTTGAAAGTTACAACCGCACATTTATCGAGTGCTGGAACAACGACGCCAAGGAAGAATACCGGAATCAGGAAGGCTTCCAGAACATTCTTCTGAAGGAGATGCTGCAGGATTCCGTGGGTTATACTGCCATCACAAACTGGTGCAGAACTACGGATATCTGGAGTCTTCCGGAGTATAAGGTAATTGAGAATGAGGATGCCAGAAGATATGCCATGGCCATGGCAGTTCTTATGGACCACGAGATGATCTTACAGAGAAACAGCTTCGAAACCGTAGATGATTTCATTGATATGATCATACATTTTGAGAATACCTACGTGCCACTTCTCATGTGGGATAGGTAGGATAAAAGACTGGTAATCTGGAGTTGTAATAATGAGGACAATTATCGTCGGGGATATTCATGGTTGCTACCGTGAATTCATCTCCCTGCTGAAAAAAGTAAGATACAGAAGCCGGACCGACCGTCTGATCCTCCTGGGAGATCTGATGGATCGCGGGCCTAAGTCCTATGAGATGCTGCGGTGGGCCATGCACTGGAAGAAAAAGTATCCCGATACTTTCTTCCTGATCCGCGGCAATCATGAACAGATGCTGGTGGAACAGTCAAAAGCACTGGACACCCGGCTGATCTGGAGGGTGGTAGGAAAAGGAGCTTCCCTGCGTTCTTTTCGAAGACACGGGGACAAGATGACCAGGTATATTCCCTGGATTCTGAAAAACATGCCCATCTACCATATCGATGAAGGATTTCGCTGTGTTCATGCTTCCATAGAACGGGAGAATCCGGAAGAGAATTCCCTGGGACTTCTGGTAAAAGATCATTCTCAAGCCAGAAAGAACTTATATGGGGGTAAGATTACCATCATCGGCCATACTCCCTTGCCGGAACCTACTCACTATGACGGAAGCGGAGGACCGGGGATCGAACTGGATTACCATGTCAGACAACCCCTGCCGGATCACGGCACGATCTGCATTGATACCGGCTGCGTTTTCGGTGGAAAACTGACAGCCATGATCATCCGGGATGGGATGTATGAACTGGAGTCCGTGGAGAGTGGAGTCCATGTGGTTAATAAAGCCCATCAATATGTGGGATATATCAGAAAGTTCTGTTCTCTGCCTGTGGTGAGAGAGTTCTGCTCCGGTTCCGAGAGCAGGTGATATAAGAACAGCTAAAAGATAGTAATATACAGACGGTCTTCCGAACAATCAGAGGACCGTCTTTTTTCAGGAGTAAGATTATGAGTTTTTGTACGAATTGCGGAGAAGAGTTGACCCAAAAGTATCTGGAGAATGAGGGAATGATCCCTTATTGCCCGCATTGCAGGGAATTCCGTTTCCCTATGTTTAATGCAGCCATCAGTGCCATCGTTTATAATCCGGCAGGAGACCGTATCATCCTGATCCGCCAGTACGGACGTGACCGGAATATCCTGGTGGCAGGATATATCAATAAAGGGGAGAGTGCGGAGCATACCCTGGTGAGAGAGGTGAAAGAAGAGCTGGGTCTTAACGTAACAGCATACACTTTTAATGCCAGCCGGTATTTTGAGAATAGCAACACCCTGATGATCAATTTTGCCTGCCAGGTGGATTCCGACAGCCTGGAACATATGAATCAGGAAGAGGTGGATTATGCCGCCTGGTACACCCCCCATGAGGCAAAAGAAAAGATTCTCCAAGGATCCCTTGCCCAGAAATTCCTTTTGAAATGGCTTGATAAGAGCATGTATTACGGAAGGGAAGATGTAAAAGAAAGAAAAAAGATCTTATGCTTTGGAGATTCCAATACTTATGGCTATAATCCGGAAAACGGAGTCCGCTTTTCCAGGGATTTTCGTTGGACAGGAAGACTACAAAAACTCCTGGGCCGGGACTATGAGATCGTGGAAGAAGGATGTAACGGCAGAACCACAGTGATCGCAGACCGGGAAGAACCCTGGAAATCAGGAGAGGCTTCTCTAAGAGCCATCCTGAATTCACACAAACCTTTGGATATGGTGATTCTCATGCTGGGAACCAACGACATGAAAAAGCAGTACCATGCCTCAGCCCGTGACATCGCCTCAGGAGCGGAAGAACTGGTGGAGATCATACAAACTTTCACCAAGATGAAACAGGATCATTGTCCGGAGATTCTGCTGGTTTCACCACCCGCTTTGCGGCCCGGAATCTCTCAGTCCCCCTTCGGGGACAGCTTCTCCGAAGATGCCATAGCTGTGTCGGAACAATTGGGACCCCTATATCAGGAAGTAGCCCTTAAGAAGAGGTGTCATTTTGTAGATGCCGCAGGGATCATCGTTTCCTCGGAGGAGGATCATCTGCATCTTACGGCAGAAGAGCATGACAAACTGGCTCTGGCCCTGGCGGATCATGTCCGCCGGATCTTCAAGAAGGAGGAACCATGAGATATCTTCTGATCTACCTGTTAATCATAAATATATTGGCCATTCTTGTCATGGGACTAGACAAAAGGAGGGCCAGAAATCAGGCTTGGAGGATCCCGGAAAAGATCTTGTTTTTCCTAAGTATCATAGGGGGAAGTCTGGGATCCGTCGCAGGGATGTACCTGTTCCATCATAAGACAAGACACTGGTATTTTGTTATAGGGATGCCATTGATTCTCGTGGCCCACATCGTGCTGGCCATACTGGTCTACTACGTTACACACCGGTAAATTGCCTGATGTTGACTTTTCATTACAGGAATAATATAATAATTCAAGTGTGTAAAACAACAGAATAAAAATAAGGAGGGGAGATAAGATGCCCCAGGATATGTCTAAGATCAGTTCCATGATGGAGGGGAAAACCCTTGAGAAGGATAATATTAAGAGAATGTATCAGATGGTTCAGAGTGCTTCGGATACGGAGGAGAAAAAAAGCGTCATGAAGCATTCCGTTTTTTTTGTGGGACAATTGCCCCTGAAGGACGGTTACCGGGTGGATCTTCCCGCTACGGAAAGATTATTGAACACCACGGTTCCTTATAATGAACTGGATGAGTACATGAACTATCTGCTGGATGGACTGACCACCCAGACCTTGCTTCGCCAGAAGGAGAATGGGGATTATGAAGTTAATATGAAGTTTGAGAAGTCCATCGCCAAGGTGAAAAAGATTGCCTATGCCTATTCTCTTGAGAAAGAGAATCAGTACAAGGAAGAGATGCCCAAGGTAAAGAAGATGTACCAGATGGGTACCAAATACTATAATGCGGGGGACTATCAGGAAGCGGCAGCCAGCTTTATGAACACCATCGAGATGGCAGAATACCGCATGGGTTACTATAGCCTTGCCCTTATGTATTATGAGGGGAAAGGTGTGGAACAATCCTATGAGAAGGCATTATATTACGCAAGAAATGCGATTGTAAGAGGTGCGAGGATTGCGGAAGGCCTGGAAGAGGATATTTTGGAATGCATGAGAAAGGAATAGATATGAAGACAAAGAGATTATGGAAGACAGGGTTGCTTATGGTATCTGCAGTCTTTCTTCTGGCAGGATGCGGGAACAGCAAGTCTGCCCAGGAAGCGACCACAGAGGCAGCCAAGGAAGAGTTTGTCATTGATTATTCCGCCGGATTGACCAAAGAAGGAAAACTGGAAGGAATCAATGCCGCTGATTATGTTACATTATGTGATTATGAGAATATCAGTATCCCCAAGAATGACATCGAACCGTCAGATGATGAAGTGCTGGGTCAGATTGATAATCTTCTTTCCAACCCCAACTACGGAGACCGCGAGAGTGCCGTGAAAGATGGTGACACCGTCAATATCGATTATACCGGTACCATCGACGGTAAGCAGTTCAGTGGCGGAACCGCCACAGATCAGTCCCTGGAGATCGGCTCCCATTCATTCATCGATAATTTTGAGGAGCAGATCATCGGACACAAACCCGGTGAGACCTTCGATGTGAAGGTTACCTTCCCCAAAGATTACTCCTCCGAAGAAGTGGCCGGAAAAGATGCTGTCTTCAGTGTGAAGCTTAATTATATCGTTCCGGAGCTTACCGATAAATTTGTGGAGACTTATTTTTCCCAAACCGACGGGATCTCTACTGTGAAGGAACTGAAGAATTCCATCAAGGATAACTTAAGAGATTCCAACAAGAACAATTACCTGTGGGATTACCTCCTGACAAATTGCACCTTTAAAGAACTTCCGGAAGACCTGATGGAGACCAGACTGAATGTATCTCTCGATACTCTCAGGAAGCAGTACCATGATTATATGGGTTATGGCGACGAGCAGATTCTCTCCATGTATGGATATGAATCCATGGATGAGGTGAAGGAGAACCTTCGTGAGAATACAGAGACAAGCCTGAAATATTTCCTGGTTTCCAATGCCATCAGTGATGAGAAGGGCCTTGCCGTCACACAGGAAGCCCTGGACAAATACCTGGGAGAGGGCAGTGCCGAGTCTTATTATGATACCTATGGCGAGCCCTACACCAACGCAAATATCATGGTGACTCTGGTCAGTGATTATCTCATGGAGCATGCTCAGGTAAAATAAAAACAGACATTTACAAGAAGAACCCTATCAGATATAATAATATTAATAAACAAGATAACTTTTATGAGGCCGTGCCAGAATATGGACATGGCCTTATATCAGATTAAACCCGGAGGATATTATGGAGGAATTAAAAGGTCTTAATCGTGTTTTACTGAAGCTTTCCGGTGAGGCACTGGCGGGCGAGAAGAAGACAGGTTTTGATGAGGGCACAGTGCTGGAGGTTGCCAGACAGGTCAAGGAAGTCGTGGATTCCGGTGTGCAGGTGGCCATCGTCATCGGCGGAGGGAATTTCTGGAGAGGCAGAACCAGCGAGAACATGGAGCGTACCAAGGCAGACCAGATCGGAATGCTTGCCACAGTGATGAATTGCATCTATGTGGCGGACATGTTCCGGCATGTGGGACTTAAGACCAAGGTTTATACACCTTTTGTCTGTGGCTCATTTACGGAACTTTTCTCAAAGACGGAAGCCGTGAAGGAATTGGAGAATGGATGTGTTACTTTCTTTGCAGGTGGCACCGGCCATCCTTATTTTTCCACTGATACCGCAACAGCACTCAGAGCAATTGAGATCGAGGCTGATGCAGTCCTTCTTGCCAAGGCCATCGACGGTGTATATGACAGTGATCCGATGATCAACAAAGATGCCGTGAAGTATGACAGGATCTCTCTGGAAGAGGTCCTGGCGCAGAAACTGGGGGTTATCGACCTCACAGCAACTATCATGTGCCTTGAGAACAAGATGCCTTTGGTTATATTCGGACTGAATGAAGAGAACAGTATCGTGAATACGATGAAGGGAAAATTCAGCGGGACTTATGTGACTGTGGATTAAGACGGTTTTGATTGATATGGAGGAGGATTATCTCATGATTACAAAATACGAAGAGAAGATGACAAAAACCCTTAGCAACCTGGAGAAAGACTATAATTCGATTCGTGCCGGAAGGGCCAACCCTCATGTATTGGACAAGATTAAGGTAGACTATTATGGAACTCCCACACCTCTTCAGCAGGTAGGAAATATCGCGGTTCCGGAACCCCGTATGATCACGATCCAGCCATGGGAGCGTTCTCTGGTAAAACCGATTGAGAAGGCAATCCTTACTTCTGATCTGGGAATCCATCCTTCCAACGACGGTACCATGATCCGCCTCGTCTTCCCTGAACTGACGGAAGAGCACAGGAAAGATCTGGTAAAAGACGTAAAGAAGAAAGCGGAAGGTGCCAAGGTAGCCGTCCGTAATATCCGCCGTGATGCCAATGAGTACTTTAAGAAAGCTCAGAAGAACAGTGAGATCACAGAGGACGAATTAAAAGATTACGAGAAGAAAGTACAGAAACTTACGGATAAATACATCAAAGAGATCGATGGACTTATGGGCAAAAAATCCGAGGAGATTCTGACTGTATAATCCATTATAGACGATTTTGTTACCAGGCAGCCGGTTTTCCGGCTGCTGGTTTTATATCAGATGAGAGTTAAGTTGTCTTAGACATATGGGGGTTGACAATTGTGCAGATAGAGATTGACAAGAAAACGTATGAGGTTCCCAACCATGTGGCCATCATTCTTGACGGCAACGG
>CADBOX010000036.1 GCA_902796415.1 uncultured Lachnospiraceae bacterium | reverse complement strand
TAGCTCAGTTGGCTAGAGCATACGGTTCATACCCGTAGTGTCGCTGGTTCGAATCCAGTTCCCGCTACTGACCATAACCGCAGAATTGATCTGCGGTTTTTCTTTTTTCCGGCTCAGCCAGGGCTCGGAGAAATGATTCCGATTGTTATAGGGGTGCTGTATCCATGTGGAGTAAGATAGAGGATTTTTCAAAAAAACATAAAATGATTGAGAAAGGGGACAGGGTCCTGTTGGGTTTGTCCGGCGGGGCGGATTCCATCTTGCTTGCCAGGTACCTCATCACTCTTGTACAGAGACAGGAGATCACTCTTTATGCCGTCCATGTGAACCATCTTCTTCGCGGAGCCGAGGCCCTCAGAGATGAAGCTTTTGTCCGTGTTTTCTGTGACAGATGGGTGATTCCATGTCAGGTATACCGGGAAGATGTGGGAGCATATGCAATGCAGGAAAAATGCTCTCTGGAGGAAGCCGGAAGGATTCTTCGATACCGGTGTTTTTCAGAGTGTGCTCAGGAGACAGGATGTAACAAGATCGCTTTGGCACATCACGAGGATGATCTGGCTGAGACCATGATCTTCCGGATGGGCCGTGGCACCGGACCGGAAGGACTGACCGGGATACTCCCGGTCAACGGCAGGGTCATCAGGCCTCTTTTATGTCTCGAGAAGGACGAGATACGCCGGATGCTTACCGAGCTGTCCCAGGACTATGTGGAGGATAGCAGCAATGATCAGACTGATTACTCCAGAAACTATATCCGCCGTTATATCATGCCCAGACTGTGTGAACTAAATCCCCGGGCTGCAAGGCATATGGTCAGTCTGGCCGGGCAGATGTGGGAGCAGAATGAGTTCATAAAGACTCATTTTGACCGGATTTACGAGAGAGAGAAAAAAACAGACCAGGCAGGAATAAGAGTATCCCTGCCCTTTATAAAAGAATGTGACAGTTTTTCCCAAAAAGAGATCATTCGCAGGATGTTATTTGATGTCGCCGGAAAGAGAAGGGATCTCGCATCGATCCATGTGGAACTGGTGAGGGATCTGCTGGGGAAATCTCCGGGAAAAAGGCTCGACTTACCCCACGGTATCAAGGTGCTTCTGGAACCGGACGCTCTGTATGTTCACAAAGGTAGTTATCCGCTCCGGGAACCGGACTCTGCACGGGAGCGGGAGCCTCTATACGCTTACAAGGTGGACAAGAAAAAACTGGAGACCGACCGGAAGATTACCATGGCAGTGGGAGAAGAAAAATTTGAGTTTGAGCTTATTTCCCCGAAGCAATGTGATAAATGGAAAAACGATTGTATCAAATACTTTAATTATGATAGAATTAAAAACGAACTTTACTTACGAACAAGAAAGCATGGAGACTATCTTGTGATAGATCAGCTGGGAAGTAAGAAATTGTTGAGAAGATATTTTATCGATCAGAAGATCCCCTTGTCAAAACGTGATCAGGTATTTCTCCTGGCAGAAGAGAATCACATCCTATGGGTTACCGGAGGGCGGATCAGCGAAGCCTACAAGGTTACGGACAAGACCGGGAAGGTTCTCCGTGTCACTTACAGTAAAGAAGATGGAGGTAATCAGAGATATGAGTGAGAAAATCAGTGTGTTAATATCGGAAGAAACAGTGAATAAGAAAATCAAGGAATTGGGAGAACAGATCAGCAGGGACTATGCCGGAAAACAGATTCATCTGATCTGCATCCTCAAAGGAGGCGCTTTTTTCGCCTGTGAGTTAGCCAAACGTATCAGTATTCCTGTATCCATCGACTTTATGCAGGTATCCTCCTATGAGAACAGTACCACAAGTTCCGGGATCGTACGGATCAAAAAGGACCTGGATGAAAGTCTGGAGGATAAGGAGGTTCTCATCGTGGAGGACATCATTGATACCGGCAACACATTGCATTATCTCATCCCGGTACTCCTTGCACGTAAACCGAGCAGCCTGAAGTTATGTGCGCTTTTGAACAAGCCGGACAGAAGGCAGAAAGAGGTGGAGATCTCTTATCTTGGGTTTGATATTCCGGATGAATTCGTGATCGGGTATGGACTGGACTATGCCCAGAAATACAGAAACCTTCCTTATATCGGTGTCGTGGAGTTGGACCAGGACGATACCGAATGAACGGACATGAGAGGAGAAAACATTGAACAGGAGTTATAGAAGCCTGATAACATTAATTTTACTGGTGGTTTTATTCTATTTTGTCTCGGGGTATTTTTCCGATCGTCTCGCCATGGCGGATGATGCTTATACAAGTACCCAGTTTTATAAAGATCTGAATGAGGGAAAAGTGGACAGCATCTACATTTCCCAGAATGAGGAAGTTCCCACCGGTTCCGTGACGGTAACATTGAAGGAGGATAAGAAGAGATCCTATACTTTCAATGTGGCCAATGTGAATACGGTCATGGATAAACTGGAGAAAGCCGACAAAGAATATGCCCTTCTGGACGTTAAACACAGCAGTAATCTGCTGAATAATGTAATCCCCATCTGCCTGGGTATGATTCTGGTCATGATATTCATGACTATGATGTTGAATCGCTCCATGGGCGGTGACGGGGGAAGAATGAGTAATTTCGGAAAGAGCCGTGCCCAGGTGATCGAACCGGAAAGTATGAAGATTGGATTTGATAATGTGGCAGGCCTCCGGGAAGAGAAAGAGGAACTGGAGGAGATCGTAGATTTCCTCAAGAATCCCGGAAAATATGTGGAACTTGGTGCGCGTATCCCCAAGGGAGTTATCCTGGTGGGCCCTCCCGGAACCGGAAAAACGCTCCTGGCCAAAGCGATTGCCGGGGAAGCCGGAGTGCCGTTTTTCAGCATATCCGGATCGGATTTCGTGGAGATGTTTGTGGGTGTCGGTGCATCCCGTGTCCGCGACCTTTTTGAACAGGCAAAGAAGAACACACCTTGCATCGTTTTCATCGATGAGATCGATGCGGTTGCCCGCAGACGTGGAACCGGTCTGGGCGGGGGCCATGATGAGAGGGAGCAGACATTGAATCAGCTGCTCGTGGAGATGGACGGTTTCGGTGTCAATGAGGGAATCATTGTCATAGCAGCCACTAACCGTGTGGATATCCTTGATCCCGCCATCCTCCGGCCGGGACGTTTTGACCGTAAAGTTGCGGTGGGCCGCCCGGATGTCAAGGGGCGGGAGGAAATCCTCCGCGTGCATACGAAAGGGAAGAGGCTGGATGAGAGCGTGGATCTCCACCAGATTGCAAGAACTACCCCCGGTTTTACCGGCGCGGATCTGGAGAATCTGATCAATGAGTCCGCCATCCATGCTGCCAGAGAAAACAGCAGATGTATCTCCATGGAGGATATTCAGAAATCCTTTATCAAAGTGGGAGTGGGTACTGAGAAAAAATCCAGGCTGATTCCTGAGAAGGAGAGAAGGATCACTGCCTATCACGAAGCAGGCCATGCCATTTTGTTCCATGTCCTTCCGGATGTGGGCCCGGTCTACACCGTCTCCATCATACCCACCGGTGTCGGCGCTGCAGGATATACCATGCCACTTCCGGATAACGACAATGTATTTAATACCAAAGGGAAAATGCTGCAGGATATCAAGGTAGGAATGGGAGGAAGGATCGCCGAGGAGCTGATCTTTGACGATGTGACTACCGGAGCCTCCCAGGATATCAAGGCTGTAACTTCCACGGCAAGAGCCATGGTTACCCAGTACGGCATGTCAGAGAAGATCGGATTCCTCAATTATGAACAGGACAGTGAAGAAGTGTTCCTGGGCAAGGACCTGGGCCATGCGCGGACTTACGGGGAAGACGTGGCTAAGCTGATCGACGAGGAAGTGAAAAAGATCGTGGATGATTGCTACCACGATGCCAAGAGGATCATAGAAGAACATATAGATGTGCTTCATGCCTGCGCTAACCTTCTTCTGGAGAAAGAGAAGATCAACAGAGATGAATTTGAGGCACTCTTTGATAAATAATGCACAAATTAATGAAATGACTTTCAGAATCTTTATGCACACTTTCCGCCGGAACAGTGATAATATAATGACGTACCCCCAATACAGTATATAGTTTTTGCTACGCCCAACAAGTAACAAAAATACCTTCTCCAAAAAAGGACAGCCTCGGCTGTCCTTTTTTTCGTATCTCTTATGACATCAGTCGGTACCGATCCGGAGGGTCGGCTCCCCTAATTTTGTGATGTATTCGTAATTGACATATCCTTCATATCCCTTATATGGTCCGTTGATCACTTCCACATAAGCGAAATTTGTGTTCTCCACATAACGGATAACCTGCATTTTTGTCATGGCGGCAAGGCCTTCTTCTATGATGGGGGTAGCATTGCTGTCAGGCTGAGTGCGGAGCGTAAGTGACTGATGGACATCCGCGATATAGATATTATCATAAGTAGAATCCTCATTTCCCTCCCCGTTCTCATCCGCAACCACCTCGGGATCTTCCACCTGGGCCGGAAGTGAGATACTTGACCTCGCTTTCCGACTGGGGGTGATGAAAAAGACGGCAGCTACTGCGGCTAATACGATGCAGGCAGTAAAAAAGAAACTGAGAATTACGACGATGCTTCTTTTGATCATAAACTGTCCTCCATGTTTTTTGTTTTTTTACATGACCTTCTGACCCTTGTATCATCTTATCATAAAGAGGAAAAAATGAAAATAAAAATTGACATTCCTTCCTTTGTATTATATTATGGTGGATGTTAGACGTCAAAGACTTAGACGGAGACAGTAGACATCTCATGAAAATTCCAGTGAGACAGGGACAGTGGGAACCTGTTATGAGTAAGAGATGATTGAACATCACTCCCGAGTCGCAATGCTGAAAATCCAGTAAGCATTGCCGGTATCTCACCGTTATCGGAGAAACATATGATGGTATGTAAAAGGTGGTTTAATGATTGCAGGGGCTTTCATCCATTTACGGATGGGAGCCTTTCTTTACTGTATAGGAAAATTCCATAATCAGGAGGTTAAAGGTGTATAAGAAAGTATCGACCAACCTGAATTTTGTGGATCGTGAAAAAGAGACCGCAAGATTCTGGAAAGAGAATGACATTTTTGAAAAGAGCCTGGAGATCAGGGAAGGAAGTCCTGTCTATACATTTTATGACGGACCTCCCACCGCGAACGGCAAACCCCATATCGGGCATGTTCTCACCCGTGTTATCAAGGATATGATTCCAAGATACCGCACCATGAAAGGATACATGGTTCCAAGAAAAGCAGGATGGGACACGCACGGACTGCCTGTTGAGCTTGAGGTAGAGAAACTCCTTGGCCTTGACGGGAAAGAACAGATTGAGGAATACGGACTGGATCCTTTTATCGGGAAATGTAAAGAATCCGTGTGGAAATACAAGGGTATGTGGGAGGATTTCTCCCAGACTGTCGGCTTCTGGGCTGATATGAACGATCCTTATGTCACCTACCATGATGATTTTATCGAATCCGAATGGTGGGCATTGAAAGAAATCTGGAAGAAGGGACTGCTCTACAAAGGCTTTAAGATCGTTCCTTACTGTCCACGTTGTGGAACCCCGCTGTCCTCCCATGAGGTGGCACAGGGTTATAAGGCAGTGAAAGAAAGGTCCGCCATCGTCCGTTTCAAGGTTCTTGATGAGGATGCTTATTTCCTGGCATGGACCACAACTCCCTGGACCCTTCCTTCCAATACCGCCCTCTGTGTCAACCCGGAGGAGACCTACTGTAAGGTAAAGGCAGCTGACGGATATACTTATTACATGGCACAGGCACTCCTGGACACTGTTCTGGGTAAACTTGGCTCGGAAGAAATCCCGGCCTATGAGGTCCTTGAGACTTATGCAGGCAAAGACCTTGAATATAAAAAGTACCAGCCTCTGTATGAGGCATCCGCTAAGGTTGCAGAAAAACAGCATAAAAAATGCCATTTTGTTGTCTGCGACAATTATGTAACTATGTCGGACGGTACCGGTATCGTTCATATTGCGCCCGCTTTTGGTGAGGATGACTCACGTGTGGGAAGGGATTATGACCTTGCTTTCGTCCAGTTTGTTGATGAGAAGGGTAATATGACGGATGACGTACCTTTCGGAGGACTGTTTGTAAAGGATGCCGATCCCAAGATTCTGGTTGATCTGGACAGCAGGGGCCTCCTCTATGACGCTCCGAAGTTCGAACATGATTATCCTTTCTGCTGGAGATGTAACACTCCTTTGATCTACTATGCAAGGGAATCCTGGTTCATCAAGATGACAGCAGTGAAGGAAGACCTGATCCGCAATAACAATACGATTAACTGGATCCCGGAATCCATCGGCAAGGGCCGTTTCGGGGACTGGCTGAATAATATCCAGGACTGGGGTGTATCCAGAAACCGTTACTGGGGTACTCCGTTAAACATCTGGGAATGTGAAGGCTGTGGCCATATGGAATCCATCGGCAGCAGAGAAGAGCTTGCTGAGAGGTCCGGAAAACCTGATGCCGCCAAGATTGAACTGCACAGACCTTATATCGATGAAGTGACATTTACCTGTCCGGACTGTGGCAAGACTATGCGCAGGGTTCCGGAGGTAATTGACTGCTGGTTTGATTCCGGCGCCATGCCATTTGCTCAGCATCACTATCCTTTTGAGAATAAAGACCTCTTTGAACAGCAATTCCCG
>CADBOX010000035.1 GCA_902796415.1 uncultured Lachnospiraceae bacterium | reverse complement strand
TGAAAACCGCCTAATCGTATGTGAGGCTCGGTTCTTATAGAATTTTCAAGGTTCGAAGGCTATTCCCTTTGTGGGAAGTCTGAGTAACTTACCGCATTTCGGGCAATGATAGAAATGTGATGTTAGACGAGCAACAGAGTCTGGATATCGTTCAATTACAGCTTTTGCTTCATCACCCTTGGAACCGGCCAAGACATCATCTCTTAGTGTTGCCTCACCTGGATATCCTACGAAACCTGAACCATAAACTGCATTCACGTGATACAAGCACTTAGGACACTCCAAACCATAACAAGTGTTTTGAATCATCTCAATCTCCTCAAGTAAAGATGTGATAGATAGCCGCTCGCCCCAAGGCGTCCATGTGGCTATCCTGGATGTCCAAGTTTTTGCGAACAATAGCATGTGTTCTGCAAGGATCATATGAAGTGGAGCAGTGACAACTCGCGCAATGCTCGTAGGTATGACATCCGGTAGGGTAAGGCCTGCGTTTTGTTCCTGAAGCAGCACCCGATCCAACTCGGAATACATGAGTAACTCCAGCAACTGTGATTGACCATATCGTCCTGTACGGGGATAATCCCAGGATATTCTGGTTATAAAACCGGCAGCCCCTTTGTAAGGACTGCCATGAAAGGAAAACGATGGGTCAGAGTACTGATTATGGAGAAATTCTTCCAATGGCATTCAGAATCCCCCTACCGGTTTTAAAACTCTCATGCCAGACATCATGCTGACCATCATCCCAGTCTCTGGTGAAGTCATGGTCAATATGAATCCCGGATTCATCGCTTACAAAAGTATAAGTATCCTCTGTTTCGACACGATAAGTATCTTCAGAATCAAAGGTTTTGTACGAATCTCTGTATGTGCGGGACTTGCCATTGTAAGAGTCACGATTTTCTACAATGGAGTGAAGACGTTCAACTTCATCATCCTTGAACCGTCCGTTGCTAAGATCGATGAACTCGCTGATTGCCGACTTTAAACGATTCTTTTCCTTACGATCCATTTGCGTTCTCCTTTCAAACTTTAGCATACAATCCATGTCTGTGCTCATTTTCATTGTTCTGAAAACGTGCCTTACTCTCCTTGTAACATCATTTATCATCCAGATACCGAGCAACCGATTCCACAATGCTGGGATGCCATCCATCGGCATCGTAGACCTGTGACTTACAGTTTGTATACGGAACTCCGGCTTTGGTTGTGAGCCAGTTGTTGCCGTAATGTTCGAGCAATCCCATTTCCTGCAGAATCAGATTCAAGGCATGAACGCTCCGAACATTGTAGCCTCTTTTCTGCAGGATACTGACGACCTCACTTTTATAAAGATCACCCAGAAAATTGTATGGCATGTGTTCTGCCTCCTTCACTCAAGCCGCACGTGTAAGGTGAACAATACTCTCATTTACAATCGTTTCACCCGGCTTCAGTTCGATACCCATTTCCGCAGCCTGCGCAAGCTTGGCAGGGGAAGCATGCTGACCAACGGGTAACTGACGGATAAACTCTGACCGGGGGAAGGTTGTGACGATTGAACTCTCGATAGCGGCTGTGCTCTCAGATGTCGGAGGAAGTAGAGACGTCTTCGGTACTTCCGCAAGGACATCCTCAACGATTTCCTCAACCGGAACAGTGACCTTCTTTCCGTTGATAATCAGGATAACAGCTGTCCCTACTACAGTGACGAGACTGCATGTGATGATGATACACTTCTTGTGTTTCCGAGCCCAGGCTTTAATCGAATCCAGCATGTGTCCTCCTTACTTTTTTCCCTTGAGCAGAGCAATGATACCCGCAGTCACGATTACCCCCCCGGCGAGTAGATAGGCGCTCCATGCTTTGGAGGAAGCCTTTCTCTGCTCGGGCGCCTTTCGAATTTCTTTTGCCATCTGTGCGACTCTGTTGCAGATTTCAAGCTTTTCTTCTGGCTTGGGAGAGTCAACCTGATCTACAATAGCCCCCAGCATTGCCGCCAGCACTTCGGTCTCATCCGGATACTTGGCAATCTCATCGTCAAGAACCTTTCTGATTGCGAGATACGGCATGAGATCAAGCGTTCCACCATCTTTCCCTACCTTCTCAAAGGCACTGATAGTGGTACGGGCAACGCCGATCCGCTTTGCCAATTCATCCGCAGTCCAACCGAGACATGACCGGATAACCGGAAGATACTTCGGCAAGAGCTCCTGTGGAGTCCTCTTCTCATCGCCGAAGAAAGTTTCAATAGAGATTTCCATCTTTTCACCTCCTGACTTGATGAGTATAAGTCATATTTAAAACATTGTCAATATTATTTTGTCTGATTTCTGACATTTTATAGTTTGTCACATCCGTATACTGTCATTTAGTAATGTGCGCAATGAATTAAACATTCCAGTTTCTTTTCCGCTCCCGTGACAAGCCCTAGGACGCTGTTTACGGCACGCTGACCTTCTACTTTGGAACAAGCGCATCTGGTAAAGCAGTCAATCCCAGGTACACCGTACAAGTGCCACCGTTTACGTCTGCGTCCACATCATCATGGAGCGGTCACCTCGCTGCCCTTCGGAGGATATGAGGAACAAGAAAACGTCAATCAGAAAGTAACCGACCATCCGCTGTATCGCCTGCTGCATGATGAGTCGAATCCGAAAATGACATCCTTTGTTATGAGGCAAACGATGCTCACATCACTGTTCCTGCGGGGAAACAGTTACAGTGATGTCATCCCTAAGCAGAACATAGTGGTTGTCCTTTACTCGTTGCCTCATGATCACATGGATGTGGAGCGAGACAGCTAGGCAACTGACGTACACCTACACCACCAGCGATGGTAAGACCGTGTTGATCAAGCCGTAGGACTCCTGCGCATCCCCAGTCTCGGCTTCGACTGTGTGACCGCTACAGCCCCATTGCTTTGGAGAAAACGTCATCAACCTCGGCATCGCGTCTGAGAAGTACGGTAGCAAGTTCTTCGTCAATGGTTTCCAGCACCGTAGCAACCTGACGCACCCGAACGTGGTGAAAAATCCAAAGCCTATCTGAGGGAGCTGGAATACAGCCTATGTCTGCTCTTCCGATTTCAACCGTGTGGCCTTCTTTCATCTTTTCAGTAGTTGACTCTTTATTTTCTGGTTGGGATTGTGCAGCAGCCCCTTAGAATTGAAGCTACTACCAGAGGAGCAGAAACTCTTATAATTACAGTCAAGCCGAAGTTTGTTATGTTTGTAATTCTCTGATAATGACATCAAAAATACTCACTCAAATGCCTTCTCATATTCTTTTGCTATTTCTCCCCATAATGTCAAATTGAAGTCGTTGATTTTCCTCAACTTTTTTCATCAGCTTCATACAGATGAGTCACGATCTACAGACATTTCCTGCATCAATGTGCGG
>CADBOX010000034.1 GCA_902796415.1 uncultured Lachnospiraceae bacterium | reverse complement strand
CTTATAAAAATTCACCTTCAGGTTGCCTGCCTGGTCAAAGAGCCAGGTGAAAGTATTCATCACTGTGATCTCTGCTATGGCAAAAACGCCACATAATGCGCCGCATTTCAGAGAAATGGCATTGAGGTCGAAGATGGTGTGGAACTGAGCCGCACAAAGGATCATCCCGACGATGCAGATGATGATGACAAATATATGATAGATATTCTCCGGTTTTGAGATCTTCCAGAGGATCATGAATCCGATCACCGCCAGAAGATAGGTGGATGCGGTTGCCACATCTACCTCTGAGATGGAGAATAACTTGCCGAACAGCACCATAAATGCAATGGAGGAGAAGGAAGTCAGTGCCGCAGGCATGGCACGGAAGAGAGTTGTCTTGATAAAACTACTCTCCTGTTTCTCTTCATTGTTCTCCAGCGCCAGCAGGAATGCAGGGATTCCGATGTTAAACATGGAGATCAGTGAGACCTGATTGGGCTGTAATGGGTAAGTGAAACTGTTTATGATGGAGAAAATGGCCAGCAACAAGGAAAAAATGTTCTTATAGAGGAACAGTGTGGCCGATCTCGTAATATTGTTCACATCTCTGCGGCCCTCTCCCACGATGTCTTTCATATGGGAGAAGTCGGAATCCAGAAGCACGACCTGTGCTGCCTGTCTGGTGGCATCGGAACCGCCTCCCATGGCGATGGAGCAATCCGCTTCTTTCATGGCCAGGATATCATTCACACCGTCCCCGGTCATGGCAACTTTCTTCTTCTGTTCGCGCAGTACAGTCACGATCTTCTTCTTCTGTTCTGGTTTTACACGTCCGAAAACCGTATATTTCTTTAATGCTTCCGCATAATCCCTGTCTGCTTTCAGGGTAGTTGCATCCACATATCGATGGCCATCTTTTATCCCGGCCAGCTGGGCAATTCTTGAAACGGTGACCGGATTATCACCGGAGATTACCTTGATATCCACCCCTCTGTCCGCAAAGTAAGCGAAGATCTCCGGGGCATTTTCCCGTATATTGTTCTTCATCACCACAAACAATACAGGGGCCCCGTCACAGGTAAGAGCAAGTACACGTTCCCCTTTTCCGGCATATTCATTGATGATATTCTGGTTAACCGACAAGTCGGAACCTCCCAGCAGATACTCCGGCGCACCCAGGCGGTAAGTATGGTCAACAGTCTGTATCTGGGAATACTTATTCTTGGAGCTGAAAGGAAGGATCTGAGTGGCAATTAACTTCGTGCTGGTACCGCAGTAATCGCGGAGAGCCTGCATGGTTATATTGGTATCGGGAATCGTCTGCACATATCGGCAGAGCAGGTCTCTGTCAACCCTGTCGACTCCCACAGGAGCAAGGAGTGTATTGACTTCCATCTCATCCTTTGTGATGGTACCGGTCTTATCCACACAGAGTACATCCACCCTGGCCAGGGTCTCAATACTGTGCATGTCATGGAGCAGCACTTGTTTCCGGGCGAGTCTTGCCGCACTCAGAGCAAGCGCTACCGTAACCAGCAGGTACATTCCTTCCGGAATCATGCCGACCACGGCACTTACCATGGATACTACCGCATCCTGGAAATGATTATGGTTGATTACCATAGACTGGAAGACAAGGGCAAATCCGATGGGGATAATCAGGAGACCGGTAAACTTGATGATCCGTTCGATATCCCTCACCATCTCCGCCGGCCTCTCTTTGACTTCCTTTGCCTTTCTGGTAAGCCGGGCTGCGTAGGACTGGTCCCCCACCCTGGTGAGTTTTGCCATACATTCCCCGGAGACCACAAAGCTGCCGGATTTCAGGTCGGCTCCGGCTTTTTTCTCCACCTCATCCGGTTCTCCGGTGAGAAGAGACTCATTAACGGCGACACTGCCGGCCACCACGACTCCGTCTGCCGGAATCTGCTGACCGCTGCCAAGGACAACCAGATCATCCTGAACCAGCTGGTCCGATGGTATGGTTGTCTTCTTTTGATCCCGGATGACAGTATACTTTGTCACATCAAGCAGTGATAATTCATCCAGAATCTTCTTAGACCGGAGCTGTTGCGCGATCCCAATTAAGGTGTTGGCCAAAACCACCACCAGAAATGTCAGATTCTT
>CADBOX010000033.1 GCA_902796415.1 uncultured Lachnospiraceae bacterium | reverse complement strand
GGCGTAGATACCAAGGCCAGAATCTCCCCGCTGCGCGCATCGAGAACAACCAGAGAACCCGGCCCTTTATATTCCTTCATCTTATCATAAGCTGTCTGCTGCAGTTTCGCATCGATGGTCAGAGTAAGGTCTGCCCCTCTCTTATCGGAAGAAGGGGAGGATGAATGAACCAGATACTGATTCATGGTTTTTTCTATCCCATAGTTCCCGTAGATTTTGGACTGATATCCCAGAAAATTAGAGAAAGCTTTTCCATCCAGATACTTTCTGTCTCCGGCGGCTTCTTCCGTCCAGGCTATGGCTGTTCCGTTCCGATCCAGGACAGAGCCTCTCTTATATTCTCTTTCATACTCCGCCTGCTTTGCTTCTGCTTTTTGCTGATCCGCTGCCTGTGAGACTCCTGGCACCAGAGCGGATATCCGGAACAAGGCCACGAACATGACGATGACCAAAAGCAAAGACACGCTTTGCACAATTTGTGCTCTTCTCAAAAAATTCAATCTCTTCACTGCTTTGTCCTTTCCATGAAATATTTCCTGAAATACATAGAAGCAGGCTCATCAGCATAAAGCTCACCACCAGGGAGCTTCCCCCACTGGATATGAAAGGAAGGGTGATTCCGGTCAGCGGACACAGACCGGTACTTCCTGCGATGATGATGATGGACTGGTTAAAAAACATGGACACAAGTCCCACAGCCATCATCCGGTGATATTTGTCCTTCTTCCGCAGACACACTTTCATTCCCTCCAGCCACAGGAGGATAAACACGAGAAAAACCAGGAGAGCAAAGATCATACCGCATCTCTGGATCAGTGCAGGAAAGACCAGGTCACTGGTCTTAACCGGAAGATCCGTGACGGAAGAGGTTCCAAACCATCCTCCCAATACGATGGATTCCCTGGCTTTTATCAGCTGGTATCCCTGGCCCAGGGGGTCTTTCTCCGGATGCATCCAGTAAATCACACGGTTTGCGATCTTTTGAAAATTAGCTATGTATTTCCTCGCCAAAGGGTTAGTCCCAAGGGAACTCCCGGTAGCTGCCCATCTCTCCATCCGGATTCCAAGAAATGTCAGGAAGCCGGAAAAAACACCCATGGATATGGCCGTGATTCCAAAGATCTTGAGGTCCGGGACGAAAAGAAAGAGGTAAGTCATGAATACCATGAGCAAAAGAAGCAGAGTGCCAAACTCACTTTGCACTACCAGGAACCCCATCATGATAAATGAGATCAGGTAAAACCATACCAGTCTCCCTTTTCTCGGCCGTTCCACCGTTCCCAGCAGAGCAGCAGAGATAAACAGATAGAGTAATTTTATCAGCTCGGTGGTCTGAAAAGAGAAGCCGCCGATGACGATCCAGTTCCTTACATTTCCCACGCTCTTCGCAAAGATAAGGGTAAAAACCGAAAGGAATAACGATACGATTGTCAGGAATTCCGCCATCTTCAGGCTGGAACACTCCCGCAGGTTCCAATAGAGGAATCCTGTCAGAACAGCCAGCAGCAAAGCTGCGATATACTGAAGCTGCAGTCCCAAGGTGAGAGATCGGCCGGAGCTTTTCTCCGGATTCTTCGCGATGTACTCTGCCTTGAAAAGGCTTTGGAGCATGGTCCCCACCGTCAGCAGAATCATGGTAAGGAGCAATATTTTCTGATTTCCCTGAACCAGACATACAAAAAATACCGAAGCCACGGTTATCAGAACCAGCAGCGGAAGAAGATCCAGATAGATCTGCCCTGCCCCTTTTGGAGATACGAAGAGCATCCCGGCGATCTGAAGTGGTATCACCGCTAAAACCGGACTTCTTAAACATGAATAAAATGCCCTCTGACACTCCCAGCTGATCCGTTCCCCCGTGGGAACACCGGAGGGGGTCAGACCCCTTTTTAAATGTTTGTTGCTCATAACGTTACCCTCGTAGGCTGACTGCGGTGCCCGGTCTCGGACACAATGATTTCATAAGTGCCGATGTAGAAATGCCCTTCTTTCTGAAGAAGGTATTCTTCCACCTGTTTTCCTCCGACATAGATAGCATTCTGACTGCCCAGGTTTCTCAGGATGGTCTGCCCCTCTTCCTCCAGAATGACGCAATGCTTTCTGGCCACATAGATATCATCCAGTACCAGATCATTGGATCTGTCACGGCCTATGGTATAAGGATAGTGATCCACATCTGCCATGCAGATGACTTTCTTCTCCTCATCTCTTACGGTGAGCCTGTAACGACTTATGATCTTATGTATCGTATTTTTTTGTGGCGCATCTCCCGTAACATGACTGTTCCCGGAACCTTCTGTCTGTTTTGTATTCTTGCTATGAGAGATTTCTTTTGATCTGGTCCTTTCCCTGGCAATTCTCCTCTTTTGTTCTTCTATCTTCGCCTGTTTTAAAGCCCATTCATCCACAAAGTGTTCTCCTTCTTCCTGGGCATAGCGCAGACCTTTGTTGGCATAGGAAATGATAGCAATGGTTAGAACGATCAAAAGCACTATAGCTGCCTGAGATATGATTGACATAAAAAAACTCCTGCCTTTCCAAAAGCCGAGACGACTTTTTTATCTGACAGGAGCATAACATATAATAAGGATTGGCTCAAAGGAGCGTGTTTCCTGATTTTTAACAGCTGACGAGGATATCAGCCGGTTTTCTTCATCTGGTCCAAAGCATCAAGCATGTGTTCCAGATTGGCAGATTCATGATAACAGGCATCCTCCCCAAGATTCAGACGGAGCATCTCAAGCAGAGAACTTCCATCCAGACCTGCTCTCTCCAATTCCAGGGCCATGTTCTCGGCCATGGTATCATCAAAATCTTTCTGATAACATCTACCCGTCCAGATGGAGTACAAAAGTGATCCGAAATAATAGATATCATTCATCCGGAAGTCTTTTGAAAATTTATTTGGCTTCCTCATATAACAATAATCTTCGAACTTCTCCATCTCCAGGGCATCCGAAGGTACATTTTTCGCTGCGGCCAGATTAGGAAACTCCCAGGACTGGTATTCCGGCCATGTCTTCAGGCTCTCCCAGGCATCTGTCCCTGCGTTTTTGAATGCCTGATTTTTACGGTTGCGATTCACATCATCAAAAAGCAGGCGATCTACGGAAGAATATCTGGCATAACCGGTTTTCTCATAACCGTAATCCTTCATGGACTCCAGATTCTTCAGCTGTTTTCCTATACTGATGCAGATCCACCATTTCTGAAGAGGTGTCAGTTCATAGACGGAATTATACTTTCTGCACAGATCTTCATTCATCTCATATCCCTTCTTCTGAAGGGTCTGCGCTGCCGACTCGATCAGAATCCATAATTCCTGACTGTTTGCCAGAGAATCCGCTTTATATTTTGCGATCATCTCAATGATCATCTCAACCGGGGTGATACCCAGAGGAGCCATCTGAGCCTTGGCCAGCAATTTTTCAATGGATTCTATAGATGGCTGCAGGGCGATACAAAAACGCAGAAGCCACTCTCTTGTCACGATGGCTTTTCCTGCACGGATCTTAGAGAACTGTGCCTCACAGTGGAGGCACCCGATATCTCTCAAAAACCAGGCAGCCTTATCAAAATAACCGTATTCTTCCTGGATTACTTCTTCCAGACACTGCCCGAAGCGCTTTGCCCCTTCCTTGAAATCATCCCGGTATTCCCGGATAATGTCATAGAAAGCCGGCAGGCTTTCTGCCTCAGCCAGCAGAGTCCACAAGTCCACTGTATCCAGACTGCGATGCTCACCCGGAATCTCCTCAAGCATGATCTGCTCAATCTGCTCTTTCACTGTCTCAAACTCATGAATCGGGAAAAGACCGTTGATCACAGCGATCCACATGGCATCATCGATATTTTTGCAATATAAGCCGTAGCCCATATATGTCTCCAGAAGCACATAGTTGATTTCGTCCAGCTTCATCTCAAAAGCCATTCCCAGAGTGACATAGATTTCTCTGCTGGATGGCATGGATCCTTTCAGCCAGGCACCGATCGTCTGTCTTGTGACAGGAAGATACTGCACGTCTCCCTTACGCTCCACTCTGTGAAATACTTTTTTCGCCAGGGATGTATTGCTATAATCAAACCGGTCCATCTGTTTCTCTAGAAAGCTGGAGAACTGGATCTTATTCCCGTTATAGTCTTTCAGCCTCTCTTCAATGGCTTCCAGAAAGCTATCTCTGCTGTCTGTTGAGATCATAATCCTTCCTCCTCCCGTTTCTTAAGAAGCAACAAAACATGGATTACCTGTACGGCTACCGTAATCAGACCAAGAATCAGGAAGAAATACAACCGGAACTTCTTGGGCAGGATCATCCATGCGATGGTTTTGATGATATATCCTTCAATCAGACACAGACCCAAAGCCTGCCACAGGCGGTAGCCGTCCTTTTTCCTTCTTTCAATCCTCTCGGATACATAATTCAGCATGAGAATCAGCCACATGCCTCCCACACCGATACTGATCTTCCAATGGCCGATCAGGAGAGCATAGCGAAGGAGATATATGATACATGCCGTAAGGAAAGCGTAGGGAATTCCACGTACCAGGAAAGAGAGGAATTTCTCCCTGGAATCATCTTCCTCAAGTGTGCGATATAATTCATTCCCGGTTTTTGAAGTTTCCTCCGGTAACATAAGGTCTCCTTCCCGGATTAATCCACGGATTTCTTTTTCCTCAGTTTTATCATCTTCCGGGACTTCCGTTTCCTCGGGTTTCTCTTCCCTTCTTCGCTTCTCCTCTTTGAGTTTCGTCTCCTCCACTGTCCCGGTCATATTTTCATAGATATCTTCAATCCGACAAGCAGCCTCCAGCTGGCTGTCCGTCAGATCTGTGCAACGGTCTTTAAGCTGCTTCAGGAATCCTTCCGAGACTTCCATCCAGGGTTTCTTCCAATGGATGAATTCAGCGATCCGGGTAACTGTCTCAAAATTCTCTACGGCAAAAACATCCTCGTTGAGGATCTCGATACCTCTTAACATCCATGTTTCCTTGGCGTCCTCCTCTATGGAAGCCGGATCCATGCCCATGATATAGGTCTCCAGATCATTCAGATCCTTCAGGTGTTCCTCGTTATAAGCGGCTGAGATACTTTCTTCCTCATGGACCGCGCCTGTCATAAGTTTCGTGTAGGTAATCCTCCTGGTATCCTTCAGGCTCTCCAGATAATCCGACACAATCTTAGGATGCTTCTGATTCAGCCTGGTCAAGGACCAGTCCATCTCCCGTATGGTACGGTTCTCTCCTTTTTTAGTAAGCCCATGTACCAGGATATCCAGATATCTCTCATAGTCATCCGTATCCCAGCTCTCCACATGATAGTACTGCATCAGATTATCGGTAATCTCAGAAAGTGTTCCGGAATCACCCCCGCGATAAAACAGCTGAGGAAAGAGCTCCATCACCTGATTATGGGACGGGATATCAATCATGTTCTGCAGGCAGAACTGAAGAAAGAGCCACTGAACCTCACGCAGCATATTCTTATTGATGGCACGGTCCTGACACAAGGCCTGCACCATCTCCATAAACTGATAGTAAAGATTTTCCCTCTCCCGGAAGAGGTCGGCCAATGTCTGATAGAAAAATTCATCCAGCCCGTCAAGCAGCCGGTTGCTTCCGGAGTATTCCAGAGCAGATAAATCAAAATAATCTGTCTCGCCCGCATCCCCGGTAAAATAGAAGGAGCTGCAGCGGTTCATACCGCAGCCAAAAGAGGCATATCCGGCATTTTTTCTCAGGTCTGCCGGAAGCAGGCAATGGATGGCATACATAATCTCCCTGGAGTTTGAAGCATAATCCTCCCTCTTCCATGGAACCAGAAAAGCCAGATTGTTCTCACCTCTGAAAACGCACCAAAAGACTGCGCGGAATAATTCCGGCAGTCTGGGCAGGAAATGATATTTCTCCAATATGTTTCTGCAGGAGTCCCATTCCTCCGAGAGCATGACAGGAGACAGATAGACCTGCTCCGAATGATCCCAGCTCCCCTGAGGGATACAGTAAACAGAAGGATCCGTTATGGTCTTGTCTTTACATTGGTACAGATATACTTTTTTATTCTTCCTCTGATCTTCTCCCGCAGGTACGGGCTTAACCACCAGTTTTACAAAACCAGCCTCCAGGCTGTACATCAGCAGTTCCACATCCAAGCCGGTATCACTGTCCGCTTCAGCCATACTGGCCATCTTCTCCATCTCCCTGAGCTGTACCTTCTCCTTAGGGGTGGTGGAAGAACTGACACCAAGGCCTATGGTGCCACCGATGGACTGTTTCGACCAGGTATATTCATGTCTTAAAAATTCTGCCTTCAATCCAGCCAACCCCTTTCCTGCATATACTTCATGATGAGCCAAAGTAAAGGTTCTTCCACCCTTATGGGTCTCACTTTCCCCACAGCCTTCACGATCTCCTGGGCTCCGTCCTGGATGACTTCCGTCTCACATCCCAGAGAAGAAATTACGAAGAGGCTACTCTCTTTATAATCGTCCAGATTCCTCTGTAGGCGAAAAACCTTCTGATCAAATATCTCTGCCAGGAGATCCTGCCTCAGAAAATGATGTTCCATATTAAAGAAACCATGGGTGATATGTTCCCTCTCAAACAAAAGCTGACTGGCCGGGTAAGCACGGATCTCCCCAATCTCTTCCAGCTTGTCACTCTTTCCCAAGGTCAATGCCATGTATTTTTTGTGGAGTAAGGTCTCTCCCAGGCCACTCCGGATGGAATCCAGGATCATCTCTGCCTTGCGTTCCAGGATATAATCTTCATTATGGTAAGTATCCTTCATGAAGTCGTTGGCATCCCTCACCTGTTTTTGATTCTTGTTGCTCATCATCTGGTAGGAAATCTGTTCTTCCGGAGACAGGAGACGCAGTTTCGAGAGGACCTGCTCCTCATCCGGCATGGTTTGCGACAAAACCGCATGTTCCAGATGCATCTGGGCAGGATCCACCATACAGATAAAACCATCCATATGCCGGGCAAAGCCTGTCCGGCCGGCTCCTGTGTTTTCTTTGATCAATTCTCCTGCCACATCATAGATGGCCACCAGCAAGGGGTAAGTTCTCTCCTCGATCCGGTAAGTCATCTCCATAAACACAGGCTTGCGAAATGCCTTGCTGGTAGCAGCAGGGCAGATTCCCTGACGGAACAGCAGATCCGCATTTTTCTCCATCTCCAGATGGGAAGGATCACTGGTATTCCCCGCAGCGTTTCTCACCATGAGATTATCTCTCTGCAACACATGATAGCCGTCCATCATCAGTGAATTAATATACACTGTCTTCCCGGAATCCACACTGCCTGCCATCCCCACCATCAGCATATCATAACGGAAAAAATTCTGGGGCAGGGCATTGTGGCAATAGGGACATATCATGGTATTGGAAAACAGGTGGATGGCACCTTCCCGGGCAGAGAAAGTATATCCGTAATTGTCCGGATCATAGTTCTTCACAGCCAGGGTCTTCCCCGCCGCATTCAGCTCCTGGTTCAATTCCGTCAGGATCTGATTATCCACGATCATCCTTTCGGCATCCAACTGTTCTTCGGGGATACCCATGGCATTCCAGAAAAGCACATAGGGGATATCCTTCTTGGGAGTCACAACATCGTTCAGAGCCGGAGAAATGAACCTGGCACCGTCTGTCTTCAGCAAAAATCCTGTTTCGTCGTTGGAAATATGCAGAAAACAATAGGGGCATTTTTTCTTAATCACAACATTCTTTTCTTTCATGTCATTCTCCTGCCTAACAGCCTTTTACAGCCTTTATCGTTATCTCATGCCTGGACTCCAGGATGATATAATAGAGAATATCTCTTTTGATCACAGCACTCTGTACCAGGATACCCTCGTCTCTTCCCTGACCACTATGCCGGATTTCAAACCAGTTTCCTTTGGACCGGACCAGAAGTTCATCCGGATTATCCATGGCGCAGATCTCAATATTCTGATCTTCTATGTAGTAGGTGAACTCCTTCCCCGAAGGATGTCTCCCGTATAATAAAATGTGGTCCAGCGGAACCAGACCTTTTTTCTTTCTTCCCTCATTATTGGTTGCACAGAATCCTCCGAAAGCAGACCCATGGGTTATCTTAAAATCCATACGGAAGACTTTCCCCTTCTGCTCCTCGGCAGCCTTTTGTTCCAGGGCTTTCTGCCTCTCCTTCTGAATTCTCTCCTGCTCTGCAACCCTGACTGCGGAAGTCAGGATATTCTGCTCCTGCCTGAGGAACTGATTATCACGGATCCATTGAAATACGGAAGCCAGCAGAAACAGCCCGCACAGTACAACACTCACCTTAGTTATTACAATCATTGATATGCTCCTTATGATCGTTATCTGTCAAGACATGCTTTGTGTTTATTATATCAGACTCTGTACATTTCACAAGGGACAAGCATTTATTGATTTTTACACATTTTTATAATACAATGATACAAAAGAGCTTGAGACTATTTATCGAGAGGGACATCATGGCTTACTCCGGCATTCAGTTACAGGAAGTATTTCCGATCGATGGCATATCCACCATCCATCATTTTGAATATAACAGTGATTTTATCTTCAAGAGTGAATATCATGATTACTGGACCTTCTTTTTTGTGGAGGATGGGATCTTTGAGATCTCCCAGCAAGGCAAAAAGGGAGAGCCTGTCTCTCTGGAGAAAAACCATCTGTATCTCCAGGCTCCTGAGGAGAATTACTCATTCCGCTCTTTGGGAGAGGATACTGCTCTGGTTTTTACCATAGGTTTTTACAGCAAAGACGAGAACCTTTGTCTGCTTTCCGGCCGGGATTATTTCTGTGACCAGGTGCTGACTGATCTGCTGCATTCTATCGCCAGGGAGAGCAGACTTTGTTTTACTTCCCGGGTGGACTCCTCTTCTGTATACTACCTGGAGAGGAAGTTTAACCAACCCTATGGCGGAGAAGAATTCATCTCCATCTGGCTGAAAAGTCTGCTTATCGAGATGATGCGCCGTCAGTCCAGAACGGACCATCTGGAAGAACCGATCTTTGATTCGGAGTCCTTGAGACGGGATATCCTTCTCTTCGAACGTATTACCGAGTATTACTCGGAACATATATCCGAGCATCTGAAGGTGGAAGCTATCTGTAAAGAATTCTCCATCGGACGTTCCCACCTGCAGCGAATCTTTCGAAAACAAACCGGGATGGGCGCCATGGAATATTTCTGTCAGATGCGTGTCAGTGTGGCCAGAGATTATATCCGGGATAAGAAGATGAGTCTGACTGATACTTCCCGAGAGTTGGGCTACACCTCCATCCAGTATTTTTCCAAACAATTTAAGAAAATCACCGGGATGACCCCTTCCGAATATAAGAACTCCATCCAGTCTGCCCAGAGCGACCCTGTTTATAAGCAGATTCACAAATAACAAAAAAGCCCTGCTCCTGATTCATTGAGCATATCACATCTCATGTAAATGAATCAGAGGCAAGGCTGTTTTTTATTCCCATAACAATTCCGGATAGATTCCTTTTTCTTTCATGGCAGCGATGGCATCGACCACCGTCTGTTTATCTTCCTTGTAGGTAACACCATACCATTTTTCAGGTGATTCCGTCACCTCCACAGTCGCTTTCCCTTCACTCAGAAGGTCTGACACCACACTGGGAAGGAAGTATTCACATTTCAGAGGATTCTCGGATAGATTCTCCTCTAAAAATGCCGGGAATCTCTCCTCCAGCTCCTCCATGAATCCAGGGGTGAATCCCCAGCAATTCATAGAAACCGGGGTACCGTCCTGAATTGCGAACCAGGTCACACCATCATCCAACGTGTAGGCGGCACCATATCCTTTTTTCTCGATCCTGGTACGTTCCGTGATCTTGGTAAGATAATGATTCTCATCAACCTGACACACTCCACGGGAGACATGGCCATTTTCCGTGATGGTATTCTCAATATGGAATCCAACCATCGTATAACGATACAATTCATCATCCTCATGTGTGGTGAGATAATCATAAAGCATCTCAAAAGCTCTGCGTCCGTAAAAATCATCCGCATTGATCACGGCAAAGGGAGCATCGATAGCATCCTTCGCACACAATAGAGCATGCCCTGTGCCAAAAGGTTTCTCCCTGCCTTCAGGAATCCGGAAAGGTTCCGGAATCTTATCAAGCTCCTGGAACACATACTCCACATCAATATGGCCTTCTATCCTCTTACCCACCATCTCTTTAAAATCTTTTTCGATAGCATGTTTGATGATGAACACCACTTTTTTGAATCCTGCCTTCCAGGCATCGTACACTGAATAATCCAGGATTGCATGATTATTCCCGTCAACGGGATCCATCTGTTTTAGTCCTCCGTACCTGCTTCCCATTCCTGCCGCAAGCACTACCAAAATAGGTCCATTCATAATTCTACCTCTTTTTTCTTCAAAAATATTATATTTATTTTAATATATTTATAAATTATATTTAGTTTTATATATAAATAATATATAATTCCATTTTTATAATATTATAAATATTTCCTTTCAGTTTTACTTTCCTCGTTTTACCACACATTGGCTAAAATTTCAACAAAAAAAAATAAAAATAAGTCAATATTTACTCTTGAATATTTTTTATACTTTAAGTATAATGTTTTCAAATGTATAGGCATAAATTATTAATGATTATGAAATGATTATTATTTATTATGCAAACTTACCTGTGATAAATCATATATGATCCACCATAATCAGAAGGAGAGACTATGGTACAACAGCATTATAATTTTCAACATCATTCCGTGCATTGGAAGACACCGCTCAAAATATCTCATATAAGCCTGTACCGTCTGGAAAAAAGGACAGAGAATTTTCTGATGGGACATACCTATCCCAAAATTATCTTTGCGTACTCGGGGGAAGGCAGCATTGAGATAGATGACAGGCAGTATTTTATCTCGAAGAATGATTTGTTTATCTTCAACCATCTTAATTGTAATTGCACAGTCATTCCGTCCGGCGGGCAATTGGAGCTTGTCACCATAGCATTGGAAGATATGGCGTTTCTTTTTCCCGATACTTCAGATGTGAAATATGCACATTTTACCATCAAAGACAAAGACTGCCAGCTCTTTCTGAACAGGTTTATCAAAGAGATCAGGAAGGAAGCATTATACTATCAACATTCCTGCGAGTACTACCTTAACCTGCTGTGTATCAATCTTCAGAGAATCCATGGATTAGAGTACAAATCCATCACCAAAGAAAAATCCACCAAAGATTGCGAGGTTATCCGGGAATACATTGACCAGCATTTTACCGAGAATATCACCCTGGATGTACTGGCTGAAGTAAGTCATATGAACAAGTATTACCTGGTTCATTCCTTCACCAATAATTACGGATGCTCCCCCATCAATTACCTCAATGAAAAAAAGATTGATGAGAGTAAAATCTTACTGGAGAAGACCAATTACTCCATCGCTGAGATAGCAAAGAAGATCGGCTTCTCATCTCAGTCCTATTTCTCGCAGTCCTTTAAGAAGCATACCTATATGACGCCAAATGAATACCGTCGGAGTACAAACAAGCTTAGTTGAAGGAAATATAATCCCTGAAACATATCAAAGCGGTCACGATGTGACCGCTTTTTTTCTTAATTCCGAATCACAGAAACTCACGAAGTACTATGATCACAAGGCACATAAAGGTTGCAAGATAAAAGGGTATACCCGGTGTCCATCCTACTTCTGCCCCGCCTTTTTTCTCTGTAGGATACCTGCGTCTCAGGAAAGACATCACCAACAGAACCAGGAGAACAGTCACCAGAAAGATGAAGAATCCTGAAAGGAGCGCCATTTTTTCCAGGTTGCCGTCAGAGTCCAGCAAAGAAGGATAAAGAACGTGATATCCCCCCACACTTATATCTGAGATAAGTTCGGCAAGCCAACTCTCCCCATAAGCTATCATGAAGAGGGAATAAAGGTTAAAAAGACAATGAATCCCAAGTGTATATGTGAGGTTTCCGGTCACAGAAAAAACGATGGCAAATAAAAACCCAACCACAAATGCATAACTCATCTGATTGAAGTTCATATGGCCCAGAGAAAATAGCAAGGAAGAGATGATAATTGCTTTCCATCCGTTTCCCAGTCTCTGAAATATATACCCACGAAAAAGGAGCTCCTCCACCAAAGCAGGTGCCAATGCAAACACCAGTACTCCATAAGCAAGATTAATCCGGATCGTTCCCAGGGAATCTGTCACATAGTTGTGAAAAAAAATCATGGATACAGCATTGACATACTCAGCATTGATCAGGAACAGTCCGGTGAGGATTAAAATGAAACCCACGTCAACCATTCCGATAGGTTTAATATGATTCTCCTCAGTGACCAGTTTCGAATCCCCATAATGCAGATATAGGATAAAGACCAGCTCGATCAGATTCAAAGCCAGCGATGCACTATATCCAGAAGGCATGCGGGTAAATAGAAACAAAGTGATGGACCAACCCAGACCGGACAGGAAGATGCCCGCCCTTTTATGACGATTCATGTAGGCCGCACACAGCCATATCAGACTGTTAAGCAAAATGATTCCCACAGGCAGATTCAGCAACAAAGTCAGAAGGGCAGATCCGATCACATGAATCAGTACAAAAATGATCCAAAATGAATCAAGAGAATTATAGCGGTATCCTTCCATCTTGTCCCTCCTACAATTTATAGATTCCGTCAGATTCTATCCTTATCTTTTTCATCTTATATAGACGCCCGATAGCCCGTTTGTATTCATTCTTACTCATGCCGAAGAATTCTTTGATATCCTCAGGGGAGGATTTGTCATGATAAGGCAGGTATCCCCGGTTCATCTCCAGTTTTTCCATGATGAAAGAAGAATCGATATCCATCTGAACATAAGCTTTCTCACGAACACTGAGATTCATCTTTCCGTCTTCCCTTATCTCTTTTATTCTGGCTTCCACTTCATCTCCGATACGGAAGTTTCTGACCATCTCATTCTTGGGTATCAGCCCCAGATAACAGTTATCCACCGCCACAAAAGCTCCAAACTGAGGATTGATGCTGAAAACCGTGCCCTTGACCATATCATTTACCTGAAAGGAAGAATCCGTCCGAAGATAATCATAGATCTTCATGGTGGCACAAAGACGGTCACTCTTATCAATATAAAGAGCAAATAAGTATTTCTCTCCTTTTTTTACTTTGACAGTCTGCTCGCTGTAAGGGAGAAGAAGATCTTTTTCAAGGCCCCAATATAAGAAGGCTCCAATCTTGGTGATCTGTACTACCTCCAGGGCATTAACCTGTCCCAGGGTCAGCATGGGCGTCTTAGTGGTTGCGATCAGACGATCCTGTGAGTCTTTGTAGACAAAAACTTCAATCTCATCCCCGATCTCCGCTTCCCGCGGAACCTGCTTTCTGGGAAGAAGAACACAATCACTGTCATCTCCTCTTTCTCTTTTGTGATCACATAGATAGACGCCGAAATCCTTCTTATGGTCAATGATCAGTTTTTGTTTTTTTCCTAATTCTAACATCATACCTTCCTCCAAAACTCTACTAACGCCAACAAGATATCATCCTGATTACGAAAACGACATCTCACACGGTCTTCCTCCTGAATGGTATCTATGGTTATCACATCATCTTCATAAGAGGATTGCCGGTAATCAATCATGATCTTCTGTACCGGAAATCCCTCCGGCAGATGTTCCTCCGCCCACATTCCGTAAAATACATTATTGACATGGGAATTTGTATCCAGAAAATGCCGTGTTATCGGAATCTTCTCCTTTGGAATCCATGCACCTTCTGTCTCCAGTTTTCTCTTAACACGGACAGTATCATCTTTGACATCAGTGATATAGGCATTTATCATGTCAGCCGGTACTCTTTGAGGAATCTTCTTGCGCAGGTCCATCAACAGCCATAGAGAATCCGCAGAAGCCAGCGTCCTGCTGTCAGAATCAATAATCATGAATCTCCTGTACCCATAGAAGCCTTTCATCTTATAAGGTTCCGTTATAATCTGCAATTCCTCTCCCAAAGAAGGAAAACGTTCTATCTCAACATTCCAGGCCAAAAGAAACCATCCACGGTCCCTGTCCAACTCATCCTGTACTTTATATCCCAGAGATTCGGACTGGAAGATACAACAATCCTGAAAGCACTCCAATATCTTATGAAGATTCATAAAACCATCACGATTGGTATCACTGTATCTGACCCGAACCGGCATAACATATCTCATTCTACTTCTAAACTCCTATCTGTATCTAATAATTTAACCAAGATCACCCATTACAGTAAAAAAGGGTTCTCAACAACCATACGTGTCTTGAACCCTCATAGTATCAGATATTCATCAAAGAAATCCCATCATCAGATCAAACGATTCTTCTTTGTCTGCTCCTCACTGACGATCATCTTCATGGCAGTCTCTACTGCAGATGTATCACCGAAAAATGCCAGTGTAGTGATGTGTG
>CADBOX010000032.1 GCA_902796415.1 uncultured Lachnospiraceae bacterium | reverse complement strand
TCGATATCTTATGGACCAAGAAGGTATCGATGAGGGCAGAGCGGACTTCTATGCAGGGTTCGCTATGGGTAATCTGGGAAGAGCTATACGTATTGCGCATTCCACGGAATTTAATCAGATGAGGGAACACGCTTTCCGGCTCTTAAGTTCCATGCACGAATGGGAGATCTTTGAACTGGATGAGATGGCCAGACAATGTAAAACTTACAAAGATCAGATTAATGATTATCTTGACATCATGAGACTGTGGTTCCGGGATATCATTGTCTGGAAGATTTTAAAAGAAAAAGAAAAACTGTTTTTTTCCAATGCATTGTCCTCCATCCAGGTTCAGGAAAAGCAATTGACCATGGAGGCAATCAATGAGATCAATGACAGGATCACTCAGACGGAGCGACAGTTAAGGGCAAATGTGAATTTTGAACCCTCACTGGATCTTCTCTTCATATTTATCCGAAGAAGATATCAGTGAGATTTAGATATAATAAAGGAGTAGTACAATGGTACAAGTGATAGGAGTCCGTTTTCGGGATAACGGAAAGATATATTATTTCTCCGCCGGAGATTTTGAGGTGGAGGTTGGAGATCATGTTATCGTGGAGACTGCCCGTGGGGTGGAATTTGGCAAAGTCGTGCTCGGCAAACGGGAAGTGAAGGAGGAGAAGATTGTCTCCACTTTAAAATCCGTGATCCGCATCGCTACGCCGGAGGATGAGAAGACCCAGCAGGAGAATAAGATTAAGAGCAAGGAAGCTTTTGATATCTGTCTGGAGAAGATCAAAAAACATGATCTTAAGATGAAACTGATCGACTGTGAATACACCTTTGATAATAATAAGGTATTATTCTATTTTACCGCCGACGGACGTATCGATTTCCGGGAGCTGGTGAAGGACCTGGCGGCTGTTTTCCGGACGCGCATCGAACTGCGCCAGATCGGTGTCAGGGATGAGACCAAGATCAAGGGAGGAATCGGGATCTGCGGCAGAAGTCTGTGCTGCAATACCTATCTTTCGGAGTTTATTCCTGTGTCTATCAAGATGGCGAAGGAACAGAATCTGTCCCTGAATCCCACCAAGATTTCAGGTATGTGCGGCCGTCTTATGTGCTGTCTGAAAAATGAGCAGGATACCTACGAGTACCTTAACAGCAAGCTGCCTAATGTGAAGGATGAAGTATCTATCGTCGGTGGCGGCAAGGGAGTGGTACACAGTATCAATGTGCTTCGCCAGACTGTAAAACTGATCATCACTACGGATAAGGATGAGAAAGAAATCGTGGAGTATCCTGTGAGTCAGCTCAATATCCGGCAGAAGAGGAAAAAAGAGAAGATAAAGATGGACAATGAGCTGAAGAAACTGGAGGCTCTGGAGAAAAACGAAGCAAAATCCAAATTATAGAAAGGGCGGATCTGCTTGGACCATATGAAGAAAATGCCTTCTGAGAGGCTGGATGACCTGCAGATCAAGGGATACAAGATTCTGCAGAAGACCGATGGGTTCTGTTTTGGGATGGATGCTGTCCTGCTCTCGGATTATGCCAGGGTGAAGAAGGATGCCAAAGTGATGGACCTGTGCAGTGGCACGGGAATCATCCCCATCCTCCTGGAAGCCAAGTATCCTTTGGATTCGGTAACTGCCCTGGAATATCAGGAATCTTATGTGGATATGGCCCGCAGAAGCCTGATCATCAACGGTCAGGAGGGGAAAATCCGCATAGAGCAGGGGGATGTAAAGGAAGTAAGAAACATCTATAAGCAGGATTCCTTTGATTATGTCACTTGCAATCCTCCCTACATGACCGGGAGTCACGGGAAGACAAATGAGGAGTACGAAAAAGCCATATCCCGCCATGAGATTCTATGTACCCTGGAGGATGTGGTGTCTGCTTCCGCCTGGCTGTTAAAACACAGCGGGCATCTGGTCATGGTACACAGGCCCTTCCGCCTGGCAGAGATCATGAGTATTTTAAAGAAATATAAATTGGAGCCAAAGCGTATGCGGCTGGTCTACCCCTATGTGGATAAAGAACCTAATATGGTGCTGATCGACGCGGTAAAAGGAGGAAAACAGAGGATAACTGTGGATCCTCCTTTGATTGTTTATCAGGAGGACGGAACCTATACCGATGAGATTTACCGCATCTACGGGATGGATAAGGAAATGGACGGAGAAGTATTATGACAGGGACATTATATTTATGTGCAACTCCCATCGGGAATCTGGAAGATATCACTTTCCGGGTTTTAAGAACCTTGAAGGAAGTGGATCTCATCGCAGCAGAGGATACCAGAAACAGTATCAAGCTGCTGAATCATTTTGAGATTAAAACCAAGATGACCAGCTATCATGAATACAATAAGATCGATAAGGCCGTCTATCTGGTGGAGAGATTGAAGGAAGGGATGAATATCGCCTTAATCACAGACGCGGGAACGCCCGGGATCTCCGATCCGGGAGAAGAGCTGGTGAAGATGTGTTATCAGGAAGGGATTGAAGTGACTTCCCTGCCGGGAGCATGTGCATGTATCACTGCTTTAACCATGTCGGGACAGGCCACCAGGAGATTTGCTTTTGAGGCTTTTCTTCCTTATGATAAAAAAGAAAGATCTGTGATTCTGCAAGATCTGAAAAAAGAGACCAGGACCATCGTTTTATACGAAGCCCCACACCGGTTAAAGAAAACTTTAAGGGAGTTGCTGGATGTTATGGGGGACAGGGATATCACGGTCTGCAAAGAACTCACAAAACGTCATGAGAAGAAGCTGCAGGGGACTTTGCAGGAAGTGGTGGACTATTATGAAGAACATGATCCCAGAGGGGAGTATGTTCTGATTCTGGCCGGAAAACCGGAGACTGAGAGGCAGGAGGAAGAGCAAAAAAAATGGGAATCCATGACGATCCAGGCCCATATGGCAATTTACGAACAACAGGGGATTGATCGTAAATCGGCCATGAAAAGGGTAGCAAAAGATCGTGGAATCCCAAAAAGAGAAGTATATCAGGCTTTATTGGATGAGGAAGACTGATTTTGATCAGAAATCCTTCATCAACTGAATGATATGGATCAGTTTTTCTTTTTTCTCAGAAGGAAAATCTCTCAGAGCATTCAGTATCTCCCTGTCAAGGGCATCGTCTTTATAATCCTGATCGATGGTGCCCGCGAGATAATCAAGGGACATACCGGTAAGCTGCGCATAATAAGTAAGCATCCGCAAAGTCATCAAACTGCGGTTGTTCTCCACATTACTGATATAACCGGGAGTCACTCCCAGCGCTTTAGCCACCTGATCTTGTGTGAGATGGTGCGCCAGACGTATCTGTTTCACTTTCTTTCCTAAATCTGAAGTCATAGAATCGCTGCCTTTCTTAATGTGTTACAACACAATAATCAATAATTTAACACAAAGATGAGCCGAATGGTTAATTCGGCATGTTTTTTAGATATTATATTATATTTCTTGTTATATTATATAACATTTCAGCGAAAAAACAACCTTATCCCGAAGAAAAAATGGAAAAAAAAGACAAAAATTTATGTAAAGTTTAGATGAAATACAAGTGAAATACAATCTTTGTCATTTTTTTAGCAATAAATATAAAATCGGTAGGTTCATTAATTATGAATTATTTTACAAAAAAAAGAGTTTGCATTGCACAAACTCTTCTTTATGACTTACAGAAGATAATCAGGTAATGCAACACCAAAACCATGATGAACAAAACCAATATGCTCTAATGTAATATGTTCGATGGTTATTTTGTTTAATGACATGTGCATAATATGTACCTCCTATTAAGTTTATTATCTATAATATATCAAAATTAAGATTTTTTGTATAGATTATTTTCCAATGTTCAAGTAAAAAAACTAGTCATTTCAGGGGAGGAAATCAGAGAATAAGATGGAGTTTTTTGATATAAGAAATCCGGATGGAACCGTGACAGGAAAAGTGAAAGAACGTGAATTGGTACACAGGGATGGAGACCTCCATGGGACGGTTCATATCTTTATCGTAAGAAAAGGCACAGAGGGGCCGGAGATTCTTCTGCAGAAGAGAAGCGCCGAAAAAGATTC
>CADBOX010000031.1 GCA_902796415.1 uncultured Lachnospiraceae bacterium | reverse complement strand
CTGAGAAAGAGCGGAACTTCTCCCGGATTGAAAATCTTAAGGGGATCAACATATTTCCCGGGACATTAATCCCTCATTACACCGAAGAGGATTTTATGCGGTACTTTTACAGGAAAAGTATACCGGAGATCCAGGAGATCAATAACCATTACCGGCAATTAGGCTTTATCGATAATGAAAGTATCATAGTCTGGGATCCGGAAGAGACACTCAGCTTGTTGGAAATATATTATGATGATGTAAATACAATGAATAACCTGGTTTTTTTCCTGGAAGTGGCCTCCAATACCTGTTCCTGCCTTTTCATTTGTGATGGTAGTGATAACAATGTGAAGAAAGTCACACGGATTGAGACTGTTTTGAAGCGTCACCCCGGTTTTATTAGCCTGGGCAAAGGTCCATCCTGTAAGATTCCATTATTTGATCTGCCGGTCTACAAAATATATCGGCTGAGAGATCATATGTATGGATTCCGGATTGAATACGAAGAAAAGAGATATGACATGATGATATGCAGATGAGTATTTCTATAAAATAACAAATCCCACGATCAATCCATAAATGACTGTGTCCAGTCCTCCTTAAGGTAATCGCGGGATTTGTATCTTTTGTATTGTTTTTTAGATTTAAATGTTTTTGTAGCAGGATTCACCTGCCCCCAGGTCAGTCGAAGCTGGTTATCCAGCTTCCGCCGGGCCTTTTTGCCCAGCTTGTTTTTTGGGATAAAGGTCATAATAACACATCCTTTCTGTATCAGCCTGATCAGGCATGAATCATGGCATATCGTTTGCTATTCAGTACTCGGAGCATATGGTTCATTGGTGTGATATTTCCATCAAACTTGTGCTCCATGGTACGAGTGGAGGCTCCACTGGAGAGAGCGGTTCCACGGGTATGTGCTCTGACAGGAGTCTGCATCTGCCAGGAGTTTACATTGTGAAATACAACAGCCGGCATCTGATAGCCATAGATTTCAAATCGATCTTTGGCATTCTCATACACGGTCTTATCCGCATTTCTCATGCAATAATTAAACTCCATATCTGAGAAGATATAGATTACCTGAGGCATCTCTTCCTGTTTGGCATCGTTTTTCACAGCCGTGTCAAGCAACAGGTCAAATACTGCTTCCAGGTTGGTGCTCCCACCCCAGGGCAGATTGCCGATATATTTCAGCTTGTCACGGAGTGTTGATCCATGGATTTCAACCAGATGAGGGCTGGACTCAAAAGTGATCAGATGATTGTGGAAGACTCCTTGACATCTTTCAGCACAGTACAGTCCCATCGCCTGAGAGATCAATGCCGGTTTTATGGCATGACTACAGTACATGGATCCTGAGGTATCAACCACTGAGATAGCGTTGACATTGGCTACGGTTCCGGGAAGATGATTCCACAATTGTTCAAGTGCATCTGCACCTATCCTACCGTTACTTCCCCAATAACCATTGGTAAAGAATGGTCTGAGTACTTCATAGGGAAACAGTGTCTCTGTGTGAATCTGTTTTTCTCCGGTTTCTACACTAGTCAGGTACTCCTTAAAACGAGTCTTATCATTACGGTTAAAAGCGTTGCGGTATTTCAGCATGGCCTGAGCAGGTACGGCTTCGTAATTGATCTTCTCATGCTGTTTTCTGGTAAGCTGGCACTCTGTCAATCCGATACGGGCCCGAAGAGCTGTAACCAGACGACGATACTCCTTCTGTTCCACTCCAAGCTCATTGATCAGCCGTTTTGCGGTTTTTCTGGTACGTCTGCTGGAAGTGTTATCAGAAGGAAGCCATTTTGCAAGCAGGGAGATGTGTGCATCATCATCTCCGTTTCTGCGGGCTTCCAATGCCTTCTCATCCTTAGCGAGTTGCTCTCTTATGACATCCACTGCCTGTATCTTGGCAGGAGTGTCCAAAAGGCTAAGCAAGTCGTCCCAACGGCCAAATTCAGCGATGTAAGCAACATTTTTTCTGGCGGATTCCGGCCAGGTAAATGCCACATGGCGCAGGAGTGTTCGAAACAGTTTTCTTTCTCCCATGCCTCCACGAATATCGCGAAGATGGAAGAGCAGCTTCATGGCCAGTTCCGGTGATTCTATATAAGCCTGCTCAAAGAGCCGAATCTGATCATCCTTACTGCGATATCTCATGCCTCCGGCAACCGCGAAGAAATCCAGACAGGCATCTCCGGTACTACCATGGGTTTTAGCGCCATTCATGGTGCGGGTATAATTCGCTTCCGTTTTTAATTTTTCAAGATAGCTCATACATTTTTCCTCCTTTCCTCCGTGCTGACGACATTTCAGCCGCCGCGAGGACAAAGATACACGCCTCAGATAAAAGCCTGGAAAGGCGTTCTCCCAGGTGCCATCCATCCGGAGCATGCAATTACGCCGAAACATGCTTCCAGTGACAAGCGGCCACCAATTTCTCCTTCGCCCTCAGAGAAATCCTGACGTTATGGACATCTCAGCCCATGCGGCAGTGCAGTCTGCTTGCGGAGAACCTTTATCGCTCCCCGATGTCTTTTCCGGATTGTATATTTTCGTCCTCCCCATTTCGGGAAAGGTATGGCAGAGAATGCTCCACGTCATCAGTCACTCTGCAGTTTGCCCATCATGTTTACTATGATCTCCCTTTTGTCACCGTTCCGTGTTACTCAGTTTCGATCCATGATGAGTATTCTGTTTTGATCCCTCCGTAACGCTTCTGCACGTCGGTCGTGGCGAACGCCATGATACTCGGGCAAAGAATCGAATTTTAAATCAGACGCAGAGATGAATTATCATCTACACTCATTCGTACGCAAGTATG
>CADBOX010000030.1 GCA_902796415.1 uncultured Lachnospiraceae bacterium | reverse complement strand
TTCAAGAGCGCCTTCTCTTGAGTTACATTCGGGTGCAAACCACCACCTACAAATCCGCTATCATTGTAATATCGCGATACTTTTTTATCCACTTAACAAGAATGTCTATATCTTTCTCTGTATTATAGCGCCCAATTGAGATTCGTACAGAAGAGTCTATACGGCTATCACTTAGCCCCATTGCCTGTAGTACATGCGAACGATTCTGTGATTTGGAGTTGCATGCAGAACCAACCGAAATACAAATATCGTGCATGTCCAGCATATTTAGTAATCCTTCTCCGTCAAAATTGTCAAATGCGATATTCAGGATTCCAGCAGCTCTATTATCGCCAGCCCCGTTTATTTCAAACTGTATGTCTTCCCTCTTAAGTGATTCCAAAAGATACTTTTCCATCAGAAGCACATTTGCATGTATAGTACTCATATTGGTAGTATTATCCTCCAAGGCCTTTGCCATTGAGTAAATACTTGCTACACTTTCCGTACCAGATCGCATCTTACTCTCTTGTCCACCACCTAAGATGAACGCCTGAAGATTACATCCCTTTCTTATATATAGGAAACCTATTCCCTTTGGGCCATTAAATTTATGTGCGCTAGCGGATAGCATATCTACTCCAAGAGTCTTTACATCAATTGGAATATGACCTACTGCCTGCACTGCATCGGTATGAAATACTGATTTTTCATTGTCCTTATGAACTATCTTCGCCAGGTTCTGGATGTGCTGAATAGTGCCCACCTCATTGTTTTGCAACATAACAGAAACCAACTTGGGTTCTCCAGTCAATGTCTTTTGTATAGCACCCTCTTTCACCATACCATATTCATCCACTGGCAAAAAATCTATATTATAACCCTCTGCAGCCTTCTTCTTTGCTGGATATAATATGGCATGATGCTCTATCATAGTGGTAACGCCACTATTCCAGGCAGATCCAATCTGGTTCATTACCCAGTTATCACTTTCGGTTCCACAAGATGTAAAATATATCTCTTCCGGATCCGCACCAATACAGCCCGCTATAATCCTTCTGGATTTTTCTAATATTTCTTTAGCTCTTTTTCCAAAACCATAAATAGAAGATGGATTCCCATACTGGTTACTCGAAATTTCCATCAACGCATCAAGAGCAACCTCACTCATGGCCGTTGTAGCTGCATTATCAAAATATACCATTATAAGCCTCTGACTTTAATATCCGGCATACGGTCGGTAAACTCTCTGTCAATAGCTGCCAACTGCTGTCTAATAATTTTTCTTTTTTCGAATGCCGGATCGAAGCAAACCATTTTAAATTCCTGTGGAGAAATATCTGATGCACTTCTGACATGTGGATATAGTAATTTCAAAAACCCAGAGCACATCTTAATTACAGCATTTGTATCACGCGTATCTGCATTCTTTGGAATATCTAATAGTTCCTTAACAATCGCACTATAGAATGACTGTGTTCTTGCATAGGAGAGAATTTCTGAAAAATATTCCACATTAAGAGAATATCCGTTAAGCTTCAGATCTTCATTAATTCTAGGCAAATACCACCCTTCTATGAATCCATGGAATCGATCAATTAAAGCATGATCTTGGAATGCTTCCGGAAGTTCCTCAAAGTAATGATTATTTAACGGGCGCCTGTTCACATCCAGATCAATATTCCCGAGCAAGATCAACCCTGCCAGAGACGTTAACTTAGATTTTCCTACTGTAAAGGAACCTTGTTCCATGTAGTTTTTTAAAGCTCCCTGTATCTCCTCCGGGTTATCAAAAGAGATTGTCTTGACCTCATCCAAAGAAACAAACTCATATGACGGAATAATACCGGGTGTATTTTTACTCATATCATAAAAGAGTTTCGCTCTGGTTATCTTGCCACCGCTTATCTGCCAACCATACTTTGATAGATTATTGAAAATATACGATTTACCGGTACCTTTAGGGGCAAGCTCTATCATATTTAGATTCGGTTCCACAAATACAAGTAGTCTTGTTAGGAATAGCATCTTTTGATCAAGAGATTCAAAAGAAGAAGAATTTGGATTGTATTCCATATTGCAAATCAGGAAATCAATCCATTCTTCCAATGAAAACTGTTCTCTAGCCTGACAATAATATTCATAGTCCGGCTTATATGGGCGGAATGGTTTAAACTTAACCATTTCCGCATAGCCTTTTTCTCTCCCATCCGGCTCAACATACTGCATCGTAACGATGCCCCAATTCTCACCTTCTTTAAGAAGACCTTCCTGCCTCGCCAAATACGGAGATACT
>CADBOX010000029.1 GCA_902796415.1 uncultured Lachnospiraceae bacterium | reverse complement strand
TCCGCAGGAGTACAGCGGTCAAAGCTGCTCTGATAAGATCCGTACTGTTCGGGAGAGGATGAAGGATCTGGAGGCGGATACTTTTCTTCTGGCTTCCCTGGATGATATCTGCTGGCTTTTGAATGTGCGGGGGAACGATGTGGATCATACTCCGGTAGTATTGAGCTATCTTGTCATCTCTCAGGATCAGGTTACCTGGTACCTTCAGACGAGTTGCCTTGATACCGGGATGAAAGACTATCTCCGCGAAAACGGGATCCGGACGGAAGAGTACTACCAGATCTATGAGGATATTGCCGGCTTGCCCTCGGATATAACGATTCTCTATGAACCTTCCAAGACAAATTATCTGCTGGTTTCCTCCATACCTGAGGGAATCCGACACATACAGAAAGAGAATCCTACGGGGATTCTGAAAGCGGTCAAAAATCCTGTGGAGATAGAGAACATGAGAAAGGCTCATATCAAAGACGGAGTCGCTCTTACCAGATTCATGTACTATCTGAAAAAACATGCGGTGGAAAGGGGTGAGACAGAGGTATCTCTGGCAGATCATCTTGTGAAACTCCGGCGGGAACAAGGCCACTATGTTGAAGAAAGCTTCTCTCCGATCATTGGCTATGGAGATCATGGTGCCATCATCCATTATAGTGCGGATGAGGAATCGGATCGTCCTGTGGAGGCAAGAGGATTTCTCCTGGTGGACGCCGGAGGGCATTATCTGGAAGGGACCACCGATACTACCAGAACCTTCGCCATGGGTTCCCTGACCAGAAAAGAAAAAGAGATGTACACTGCTGTTCTGCGGGCACACATAAATCTCAGTGCGGCACGTTTTTTAGAAGGAGCCAGCAGCCAGAGCCTGGATATCCTGGCCAGGATGCCCTTGTGGGAACTTGGACTTGATTATAAACATGGGACAGGACACGGAGTGGGATACTTATTAAATGTTCATGAAGGCCCCAATTCCTTCCGTTATCGCACTTATCCTTTCCGTGAGAAAGAATGTGTTCTTCAGGAGGGCATGATCACTTCCGATGAACCGGGCGTCTATCTGGAAGGAGAATTCGGTATACGTCTTGAGAATATGATCGTATGCTGCAAAGATCCGGAGTATGATTCTTTCTTACATTTTGAGCCCCTCACAATGGTGCCATTTGAAAAAGAAGCGATCCTGACGGAGAATATGACAAAAAAAGAAATAGACTGGCTCAATGCCTACCATGCAGAAGTATATGAAAAAATTGCCCCCTATTTATCTTCTGAGGAAAGGAATTGGCTGCAGGAGGCCACGGCCTTGTTGAAAGATTAAGTCAAAACTTGAAATGGAACAATATTTTTGATATACTTAATCAATGTTAATTGGTCCTAAGGGGCCATATCAATGCAGTTAGGAGGGCATCATGAAGAAGCCGAGTATGATAAAAACCATACTATCCCTATTATTGAAGGTTGTAGTTGTAGTCCTGCTCATGGCAGCAATCGGGCTTGGATCTTTTCAAGGGATGACAAAATATATCACAGGCAGTTTTTATGACTTTAAAAAAGCTGCCAAAGAATCTGAGGAAGAACCTGCAAAGCAGGAAGAGCCGACTCAGGTTGAAGTGGATGAAAAAAGTATGGAATCAATCCTGTTATTCGTGGACAGCGAGGATGACATGTATGAGTACATTATCCTTTCCATGATCAACAAAGATACCCATGCCATGAATCTTCTCTTCATTCCGGAGAATGCGCAGACTCAGGTGAACAGGAAGACGCAGAAGACCCTTGCCAAAAAGATGGACGAGGTTGGCTCAACGGTAGAATTCAGAGATATAGAGAGAGCGTATACCGGAACAGAAAGATATGAGATCCTCAGTGATATCATTGCCGAGATGTTGAATATTAAGGTGGACGGATGGGATCACATGACAGCAGCCGGGGCAACTTCTTTTATGGACTCCGTAGATTATGTGAGTCTCACTTTGAACGATCCTATTACTTACCGTGATTCCGAAGGGATTCTCCGAATGATCCCGGAGGGTGAAGTACAGCTTTCCGCTAAGGATGCCTATGCTTACGTTACCTATCTGGATGGAACCAGTGCCCAGGAATCCAACCGTCTGGAACGCACGAACGACTACACGGACAAGTTCATGACCAGATTACGTGCAAAAAAGAAAGCTTCCGCCATAGTGAAAGCATACCAGAAACAGATTGAGTCCTCTCAGGGCAGGTCCATGGATTTGTTTAAAGAAACACTTAAGTCAGCTAAGAACAGTGATTTTCTCACTCTGCGTATCCTTCAGGGAAGCGAGTCGGGAGATACGTTTCTGATTGACAGCCAGAAAGCCCAGCTTCAGGTAGCCACATTGTCTGCCCAGGCAGCTTCCTATTCTTCTCTGGGAAATGACTCGGATGATGAATCCAATGAGAATTCATTTGATGAGGACAGCGGAGATTCCAAGAATCTGTCTATAGAAATCTATAATGCGGCTTACGTACAGGGACTGGCAAGCGAGTGGCAGTATTATCTGGAGGATGAGGGTTATAATATTACATTGGTTGATACCTATCAGGATGAAGGCCCCATCTCTACAACCCGGATCATCCTTAAGAGGGATGGCATCGGAGAAGATCTGCTGCGCTATTTTAGCGGTGCAGATGTTTCTGTCGGAGATATTGATACCGGAGGCGATATCCAGATTTATGTCGGAACAGACCACACTAATGTAGGAGTTTCCGAGTAATCGTGGATATGCGAATAGAAAGGAACTGTATATGAAAGAACATACCAGGAAAGTGGTTGATGTGCTTGGCATAGATGTTTCCGTAGTCTTTCCGGACAAAGCGGTCAATATCACCATGAATTATATTAACCGGAAAGAGCTGAGCACAGTTTTCTTCCATACCGCAGAGAGTTCTTTATTCTGCCAGTCTCATGACTGGGCTGCTCAGTCTGTAGATACCTGTAACCTGGTTCTTCCCGGGGATATCTATATGGAGCATGCGATCGCCCACAAAGTTTTCGAAGGCGAGAGCTCCACGGGAAACGGCCAATATGCAGAAGAGTATCTGAGAAGACTGATGGGAAGGCTATCCAGAGAATCCAGGGAGATTTTTGTGGTGGTTCCCGGAGAAGAAGAACTGGAAACACTCAAGGAAGATATGAATTCGGCTTATCCTGCCATCACCCTTGATGGTGGTATACTTTCGGAGGAATCGGAGCTTGGCATGGAGAATCTCGTAAATGAGATTAACGGTACCATCCCGGATGCTGTTTTCTTATGCCTGCCGCCTCAGACACAACTTAGTATGTTGGCTGAGTATGTATCCATGATGAACACCCATCTTGTGATCTGCATCGAGAGTTTCAAACCATCAGTGCTGACCGGAACAGAGGTGGTGCCCAAATGGATTGAGACACTCCATCTCACAGGACTCTATCAATGGTTTCGTAAGGAACAGAAGATTCGGGAAAGAATCGTGGGATCCATCTTTAAAAAGACGGTGGAGGAGACAAAAGAATAGAATAATAATCAGATGGAGAGGATGAATCCTCTCCATTTTTTGTGGAAAATGTCTAATGTTATAGTTGAAGAAGATAAAATCTACAAAAAAAATTATAAAAATTGTGCATTTTCTATTTTATTTTTCGGGGATTTGTATTAGAATGGCAATATAAGCATCATAATCATAAAGTAAATAGTATAGATTTCCTAAATATATTTAGGAGGGACAGGAGAGTGTAATATGATTTCTAATCAGATCCTGCAAGATACCATAGACGGTATCAAAGCTATCACCAGGATAGATCTGTGTGTCATGGACACGGAGGGGAAACCCCTTGCATCTACCCTGAATGCAGTTGAAGAATACAGGGAGGCAGTTCTGGTATTTGCGGATTCACTGGCAGAGAGCCAGGCTCTGCAGGGTTATCAGTTCTTCAAGGTATTTGATGACAATCAGCTGGAGTATATTATCCTGGTAAAAGGTGAGACGGATGATGTATATATGGTCGGCAAGATGGCTACCTTCCAGATCCAGAATCTTCTGGTTGCCTATAAAGAACGATTTGATAAAGATAATTTTATCAAGAACCTGCTGCTGGACAACCTGCTTCTGGTGGACATCTACAACAGAGCCAAGAAGCTTCATATCGAGACGGACGCCAGGCGCTGCGTCTTCATCATCGAGACCCAGTCTGAGAAGGACAATAACGCTTTCTCCATCGTTCGTGGTATCTTTTCTTCCAAGTCCAGAGATTTTATCACAGCGGTGGATGAAAAGAATATCATCCTGGTGAAGGAAGTAAAACCGGGGGAGAAATACACAGATCTGGAGAAAACGGCCAATATCATCGTTGATATGTTGAATACAGAGGCATTGTCAAAAGTGAATGTGGCATACGGAACGATCGTCAATGAGATTAAAGAGGTATCCCGTTCATATAAAGAAGCCAAGATGGCTATGGATGTAGGAAAGATTTTCTATCAGGACAGCAGTATCGTCGCCTACAACCGATTGGGAATCGGACGTCTGATCTATCAGCTTCCGCTGCCCCTCTGTAAGATGTTTATCAAAGAGATCTTTGAGGGAAGATCTCCGGATGAGTTTGATGACGAGACATTGACCACCATCAACAAATTCTTCGAAAACAGTCTGAATGTATCCGAGACATCCCGACAGTTATACATTCACAGAAACACTCTGGTATATCGTCTGGATAAGCTACAGAAGAGCACCAATCTGGACCTGAGAGTATTCGAGGATGCCATCACATTCAAGATTGCATTGATGGTTGTCAAATACATGAAATATATGGAGAGTCTGGAATATTAATCCGGACTGACATGCCGGCATCTGCCGGCGTATATCCGATCATAACACATATGAAGGTCTGCCGGCATATTTTTTGTGTGTGCAGACCTTTCCTTATATCATCATAAGGAACGAAAGGCATGTAAGCCATGATATGTAAAGGAGAATAGACATAATATGGATTTTGATCAGAACACCTCAGAAGAAAGAAAAGAGGAAAGCACACAGGTTAATATAAAAAAGAGAAGAAATGGAAAGCTGGCTCTGGGTCCTGCAATTATCCTGGGTGTTATTTTTTTTGCTGCAGGCATACTTTTCGGCTCTCTCTATTTTTCCAGGTTTGTGGGTAAAGTGTCCAACCTGAATACTGATCGCATCATTCAAAAACTTTCTGCGATCCAGATGTTGACGGACAAATACTATCTGGAAGATTATGATTCAGAGGATACCGAGAACGGCATCTATACCGGTTTTGTAAGAGGACTCGATGATCCCTACTCTACATATTATACGAAGGAGGAGTATAAGCAGATGATGGAGGAGGACTCCGGGGAGTACAGGGGGATTGGTGTTACTGTAGGCAAAAACCCTGACAATAATTACACGGAGATCCTTCTGGTGAACAAAGGAGATCCGGCCTATAATGCAGGAATCAAGGTTGGGGATCTCATACTTGAAGTGAACGGGAAAGATACCTCCACCATGACGTTGACTGAGGTGGTCACGGAGATAAAAAGTTCTGATGATCCTGTATTGCTTAAGATGTACCGGAGCGGGGAAGAGTTTGAAGTCTCTGTTGAGAAAAGTACCATCTCCATCAACAGTGTCAGCCACGAGATGAAGGATGACAAGATAGGTTATATATCTGTCAGCCAGTTTATAGAGAACACGGATGAACAGTTTATCGATGCGATAGACGACCTGGAATCCCAGGGGATGAAGGGGCTGATCATAGATCTGAGAGATAATGGCGGAGGCCTGTTGGATTCCTGCGTGAATATGGCTTCCAGAATTATTCCGGAAAATGACCTCATCGTTTATACCCAGTATAAAAACGGCGACAGACAGGATTACAACAGTAATTCCGAGGCTGTTTTAAAGGTTCCCATCGTGATTCTTACCAACAAGAATACAGCCAGTGCTTCGGAGATTCTGACAGGATGTCTGAAGGATTATGGCCTTGCTACAGTACTTGGGGACACGACCTACGGGAAAGGAATCGTTCAGTCCATCATTCCTTTGGGAGACGGTTCTGCCCTGAAACTCACTGTATCGTCATATTATACTCCGAATGGAACCAGCATTCACAAAAAAGGAATCGAACCGGACGTGAGGATGGAGATGACGGATGAAGAATGGAAGAATGTCCTGGAAGATCCCGACAAAGACGTGCAGATCAAACGGGCCTGCGAGATACTGAAAGATTCCGCAAACTGATTCGTGACGGTTTATTGGATTCCAAGGCCTGACAGGAAGGTTCGCACCTTCTCATCGAAGGTGTAGTCGAGACTTTTGTCAAGGGAAAAGACCCGGTAGGATATCCCTGTGGTCAGTCGCAGGGACTCCGGATCATAGAGGATATTCAGATACATTCCTTCGATGTCTTCTCCCCGTAGAGAGACACCGCTGTCCTTTATCAATTCGATAAGATCGGATTCTCTGAGAGCCAGGATAATCTTGCATCCCAGAGGAAGTTGTTTTCCTTTGATCAGGGAAAAGATCCTGGGTCGCACTTCCTTCCAATAGCTTAAATTGCGGGTAAGGTTGTGCCGGGTATCCGTATCATAGAATTCTTTGTTGATGTGACCGTCGATATGGTAGCTGATGCCCATTTTGACGGAAGCCTCCACGAAATAAAAATGATCGAAGGACTCCGAAGTCAGTAATTGGGACATGAAAGAACGGATATCATTTATCTGCAAGGAAAGCATCTGGTTCCTCCTAACTGTTGGATTTTTAATAAACCCGGAACATAAATATGATAGCATAAACGCTGGAAAGAAGAAAGAAAATGTTATTTGATTGTCTGAAGAAAGGGACCGCGCCTAACCGCGTGGTGTTTTACGCTAAAGAGTATCTGTCAGAGAACGGATTTGAAGAATTATATTATGATAAGATATTTCACCCGGTTCACGGGGGAAAATACTTTGTGACTCCCTTTCCGGATGTGCTTTTCGCTTTTACTGTGGGGGAGAAGAGCAAGTTTCTTCAATCCATGAGAATGGCATTTGCCCATCTGGACCAACCTTGTTTCAAGATAAAAGGAAAGGCTGACCGGAAGAACTTCGGATGCGGACAGCTTAACGTAGAGATTTACGGCGGCATGACGGAGCATACCTGGTTTGATCGCCCTCTGGGTATCGCCGGTATGATTGCCCTTCGCGGGGAAGAAGTCTTTGAGCCGGAGATGATTTCCTATGACAGCAAACGTCCGGTGGCGATCATTCCGGGCATCGCCATACATATGAAGAGAGAGATGAATGAAGGATGGAAGATCGACAGGCAGAAAGAGCTTCTCCCTGTGATCGGTCTGGGAAAACAATGGACCGAAGGAAGCTTTCTCCGTTTTCTCGGGTCCGAATTGCAGGTGGATCCTTCGGAGATACTCTCTTACGATCTGACACTTTATAATGATGAGCAGCCCCGTTATGTGGGGATTAATGACGATCTGATCGTATCGCCACGCCTCGACAACCTGGCATCTGTCTGTGCCTTGTTAGAAGCGATAACAGAGGCGGACAGGGAGGATGGAATCAATCTCATCGGACTCTTCCACAATGAAGAGGTGGGGAGTGTATCTAAATCCGGCGCGGATTCCACTCTTCTTTCCGGAATACTGAAACAGATATTCCATGCCCTCACCTGTAGTGACGATATGCTGAGGGCTTCTTTGGGACAAAGTTATTATCTGTCGGTAGATGGTGCCCATGGCGCTCACCCCAACTATCCCGAGTGCAGTGATATCACTACCAGGGTGATTCTTGGGGAAGGAGTTGCCATCAAGAGCAGCAGCACAGGTAATTATGCTTCTGACTGTAGGATGAAAGCCATTATGACAGGGATTGCAGATAAATATGATATCCTTCTTCAGGAGATGGCCAACCGCAACACCATACGGGGAGGATCCACCCTGGGGCCTATGATCGGAGCCGCCACCCCTATGTACGGTTGTGATATCGGTGTTCCCATGTGGGCTATGCATTCTGCCATGGAAACCATTTCCAAGAACGATTATGAGGCTTTATGTCAGTTGCTCACTGCCTTTCTGAATGACTAAAGAGGTGCTGTCATGGAAGTAAAGATATATACAGACGGTGCCGCCAGGGGGAATCCCAACGGTCCCGGCGGATATGGCGTTGTACTTTTGTATGTGGACGGGAAAGGAGTCACCCACAGGAGAGAGCTCTCCGGAGGATATGCCAAAACCACCAATAACCGCATGGAATTAATGGCGGCAATCGTAGGGCTGGAAGCATTGATACGCCCCTGTGATGTGGAGCTGTACTCTGACTCTCAGTATCTGGTCAAAGCATTTAATGAAGGCTGGATACAGAACTGGATCCGGAAAGGCTGGAAGAGGGAGAAGAATAAAGAGGTAAAAAACGTAGACCTGTGGAAACGTCTGTTGGAAGCCAAAGAGAAGCATAATGTCCGCTTCATCTGGGTGAAGGGACACGCCGGGACAGCTGAGAATGAAAGGTGTGATCAGCTGGCAGTTTCCGCCGC
>CADBOX010000028.1 GCA_902796415.1 uncultured Lachnospiraceae bacterium | reverse complement strand
ATCGAATTTCAATCCACTCTCCCCGTGCGGGGAGAGACGAAGCAGAACGTGGTCGAAAAGGTCAACGCGTTATTTCAATCCACTCTCCCCGTGCGGGGAGAGACGGCAAAGGCCGGTGGCGTACTCATAGCCGATATATATTTCAATCCACTCTCCCCGTGCGGGGAGAGACAGCACATTTATACAAAATTATACTTGTTTAATGTGCAAAACAAACAAAAAATGAATAGGCACTATCGCTGCTTATCATTTTTCGCCTCAATAACATAACAAAAAACCACTTTTACTAATAAAATGTAAGTGCGAACATCCCACTATTCTTATGAGTGCTTGTACTTCGCCTCATACCATCAATACCCCTTCAGGCTGATATGTTTTCTTAGCACCGAAGTGTTCTATCTTTGATTCGTACTTGTTTCCCAAATAGTAGAATCGCAAACTGTCTTTATCTTTATCGATAAGCTTTAATAGTTCATGTTGTAATATCTTACACTGAGCCGGATCAAGCAAACATTCGAAAACTGAGTTTTGAACCCTTTGCCCATAATTGACGCAATGTTTTGCTATTTTTCTTAATCTTTTTTTCCCAGCGTCATCTTCAGTATTTACATCATAAGTTATCAATACCAGCATTGTCCCTCATTTCCAGAAAAAAGGTGGGTACTGATCCAAATCGCCTCTGATATACCTAGCGATCAGCAGTGATTGAACATATGGAACCAATCCCCACATTATTTTTTCTTTTAAAAACGGATGTGTTATAACATTCCTTTTCCTCTCCTGCCAATATTGAATAAATTTTTTTCTGGCAGTATCTTTCATTTGTACTCGTCCATTTTCTTCTTTGAAAAAATCTTCTTTTTTAAGAACTCTATTGTTGATTGCTGTTAATACAAACCGATCAGCAAAACAAGGACGAAGCTCTTCCATCAAATCTAACGCCAGGGACTTTCTACCAGGACGGTCCTTATGTAAAAACCCCACATACGAATCAAGTCCGACACTTTCAAGGCCCGAGGCGCAGTCATTAGCCAAAAGAGTATAGGCAAATGAAAGCATCGCATTTACATTATCTAGAGGCGGCCTCCTATTGCGGCCATTAAAGCAAAAAGCCTCCTTGTCCCTTAATATCAAATCGTTAAAACAACTAAAATATACGGTAGCCGCAGCCCCTTCAAGTCCCCTCAACGAATCCAGATCTGTAACATCTTTAACCTGCATTAGTATATATGCCAGCTTCTCTGAGGCGTTATTAAGCTTTTCCGTATCAACCTTTAACGCATGGTCTCTACGTGTTCTTTCAATGCTTGCTCTGGCATTATATATTTTTCCCATTATCATGGGTCTTACAGAAGCACAACTCCTATAATCATCATCTGCGACCCTGTATTGTTCCCTTCTCAGCAAAACATTGCCATTACTAATTCCTGCTATTCTTGCTAAAAATCTGCCGTTTACTGTACAAAAAGCAAAACCAATATTCCTTTCTGTGCATGCTCCCAATAACGCCGGAGAAGCACCTGCATATGAAAAAGAAAAAACCTGCTCTATAGTATGTAGTGGATACCTTGCTGCAACTACGCCATCTTTTTTGGCAATGATATTTTCTCCTTCCAGCGATAAATAGATATCATCGGATGTTACAAACAAGGTGTTCATTAAGTGTTTCACGAAAGCTCTCCCAAAACATTTGAAATATACCTTTCCACGGATATCTGCTTTGACAGGCCGGGAAGGCATTCATCTTTTAGTGAACAGGAATTACAAGCCTTGGACATTCTCACCTTTGGAGTATGTCCTTTTTTCTGCAAATCATGCATCTCAAACAGTGCTTTTTGAACTTTATCTCTCATGGTATCAGTAAACACTATTTCTGTTCTTCGTTTTGTTTTCCCATAAAAGACAGCTCCCTTATTCACTCTACAGCAAAGCATTTCTTCAAGACACATAGCTTGCCCACATAACTGCATTTCATCTGCGTAAAGGCTTTTTCCCATGCCATGCTTATATTCAATAGGATATGGAATCCATTTTCCTTCATATCCACGTAATTCAGTTCCTTCATCGCTTTTATGAAATTCAACAATATCACATTGTCCTGAAACCCCAAGCGCTGGAGAGAAAATGCTTAACCCTCTAATGGTCAGAACATCTCCTCTCCTTTCTGACGAATGAACATCATGTGCTCTCTCATGCATTATTTTCCCTTCTGCAGTAAGTATGTTTTCATCCCATATTTTTTCAATATGAATCAAAGCCCACTGTCTTCTACAGAAAAAATAATGTTGAAGTCCAGAAAGCATCAAATAATCATCTTCTGAATATCTCATGAGATTCTTTCCACTGTTACACCTTTCGGCAGCCTATCCTCATCGACGCTAATGGTATAATCCGAATACTGTCTGGCTGGTAGATTGGGACTATCTCCTGATCTATTTGCCGTCACAAGCTCAAAAAGTTTGTGCGCAGGGGCATTGCCAAGTTCAGATTCATGTTTAAAAATAATCAATTCTCTTACAGCCATTTTTCCCCTCGCCGCTGAATGATCATATTCAAACATATTAATAATTGCATCCCAAAGTAAACTGAGATCTTCCTCACTAAACCCCGTAGTTTTTCTAGCAAGATTTGCAGACACATACCCTTCGCATCTATAAAGGCCGTAAGGAATAATATATTTTTTCCCCATCTCAGTTTCTTTGTTTACAGCATCAGCTTCTGTCGTAATAGCAACCCTTGTGATAGTAACTTCCTGAGGAACTACTGTTTCTACACTCCTTGCAAAGCTCAACTGGACCGGTCCTCTAACTTGACCGCAATTAAGTTTGTTTTTTACAAAAGTTGTCATTACGGCGCCAAATGTTCTAATATCATAGAAGTTTTTACACATCCAATTCATGATTTTTAAATCGATATCCGGATCTTTGCTTTTTGCTTCTTTTGCTTTCTTCTCGTCAACGCCCAAAGCGATAAAAGCCTCGCTGTCACTTCTATTTAGCGGAACTCCGTCTTTGATATAAATCCTGTAGCCAGGAGCATCTTCTTTGACAGTCTCGATATAATTTCTGATTTTTCTTTTCAGACAGACATCTGTAACAATTCCATAATTTGTTTCAGGATCTACTCTTGGCATATTTCCTGCATCAGGATCCCCGTTGGGATTTCCATTTTCTACATCAAAATAGATAACAAATTCATAACGGTTTTTAATAACTTCAGACATTAGTACTCTCCTCCTTCTTTCGGTTTTGATAACGTGCCTGGGTCTGGTGATAATAGCCCAATTGAAAAGCCCCTTGTTCCGGCAAATTCAGCTGCCTCGGAAATGACTCATCAATATGTCCCATAATACTTGTAAGTTCTTTTTCCAAAGCTACTTTCAGTCCCTTATTGCTATTCAGTTTTTTCAAGTGCTTCTGAGATAGGTTAATCAGAACAGGAAAAATAACTGCCGGAATAGACGACGCAGAATTAAAGTATTTATCTTTAATTGTTGCATTGATTGTTGGATTGGCAGCTTCCTGAATGTTTTCCAATACAGAAAACAGTCTACCCAGTTGGTAAGGTATACTGTTGCTGTCGGGATTTAATGACACTTTTAACACCTCCTCCGGTACATAATTATTTTTATTTTTACTATAGAAAGCTTTTATTATCCCAGCTCTTGCTCGGTTAATAGTATGTTCCGCTCTTATTCGTAAGGTAATCCCGTTCAATAAAGTGGCCGGATAATATGTATTAGTTAAAACACTCCTCACAAAATCACCTGCCATATTGGGATTAACATCCTTATTCTTAGAATTGTGATTAACAGTCTCGTCAAGAACTTTCCATATTGGCACATAAGCAAATTTATCCGCCTTTGGCTTTATTATTTCCATCCGTGTATAATGCTTATTTATGTTATCAATAAACTTTCCGAATGAATTATGAATGAAGAATCTGACTGAAAGCCTTGCAGAATTCGGGGCAATCCCTAGTATGTAAAAATCCATTGTTGGATCCAACAATTCTTTGTCAAAAACAATCGGAACCATCTTTGACAAAGAATCTATAAATCCCTTCATGTCTTCCGTAGTATATTTACTATCAGCCCCAAATAACATTGATGCCAGAAAATCTGAATAAGCCCGTTCTGCACCTCTCGACCAGAATAGAACGATAGTGTTCCCTACATAGTATGTATGTTTGCGATCAGCAATCAGATGATTTAAGGCTGTAGTATACGCAAAAGAAGCATATTGCCCGACAGGAGCATTGTAATTCTGTTCTTTACCATAAGAACAAAAAGCCGGTGCATTAAACGAAACCAACGCAGCTCCACTTGATTGTGCCCCTTTGATTCCTTTTATGGCAGGATGTATCGCCTGAATGGTGGCAGGTTTTCCTGTGACCATACAAAAGCTTTCTTTTTTCTCATGTTCTCCAGACATGTAATAATTCATCCATGCCTCAATTATTTCGGGATATTCATGACAGTATTTATCCTTATATCGAAAAACTATATTTACACCTGATATCAAGTCCTCCCAAATATCACGAATAATCCTATTTTCTTTCGCTTTTTCAGGATTCCAATTTTCCCAGAATTTTACCAGCGCAATCGAAGCAGGGGATTGAATCGGTCCAAGAATCATCTGATGAAGTTGTTTTGCGTTTTCAAAACATTCTAGTGCTCTCTTGATTTTTTTGACTTTGGCTTCATTTTCCTCGAGCTTTTCTGCCTTATCATCTACTCCCAGTAAATAACCAGAATGATCACACAGGAAATTTGCGCTGACATTTGACGCCCTTTTGACTGGGCTGGGTACTATCATTTCCTGTGGAACAATTACTGTCTTTTTTCCTCTCAGTTCTTGTCTTTTAGTCGATACCGCTTCTATGATTTCACCATTGTCATTTAAATAGAGT